>JAQBYL010000422.1 GCA_027622495.1 Pseudomonadota bacterium | reverse complement strand
TGCTGAATTCATACTGGGTGCTGTGACGCAGAGCCACGCGAATGGTCATTGTGTTTGTCCGCTCCAGTTAACAGCAGGAAGTCGGGTGAGGGCATTCATGATCTCCTCGTCCCAACTGTTTCGCAGTTGACGCAGGTAGGGACTGTCTTCCGTGTAAACGACATGCGCTCCCGGCGTCAGACTGCCACGCCGATACAGGTTGAGCTCAATCGGTGTACCAACGCTCAGGTTGCTTCGCATGGTAGCGTCCATCGAGACCAGAGCGCACAGGGCCGCCCGTTCCAGTGTCGTGTTGAGAGCAAGAACACGATCGAGAATAGGTTTTCCGTACTTCAATTCGCCTATCTGCAGAAAAGGTGTCTGATCGGAACTGACGATATGATTCCCCTGCGGATAAACCAGCATCAACCGGCACGCAGCGTCGAGCACTTCACCGCCAATCAGAAAGCTCGCCTCAAAGCCATTGCCTTCTGTCTTTTTCTGCTCGGCACGACTCAAACCGCCCAGATAGGTCGCCGCGTCGCCGACGTTGGCGACATTCAACAGGTGCACATCTGTATTTCGCCGGATATCCCGTTCGACCTGGCTGATCACACCCTGTGTGGTAGCAAGATTCCCGGCCGAACAGATGATGAATTGACGCTCACCCGGCACCCCGAAGCGATGCATTTTGCTGTGACTGCTGATGTTGTCCACGCCCGCGCTGGTGCGGGAATCCGACACAAACAACAGCCCTTCCCCGACAGCAATTCCGACACAATACGTCACTTAAACCCTATTTCGATGGTTGTAAACTCGCCGCGCAGTCTGGAGGTTTGCGCAGCCAAGTACAACGGCAGCATCCCGGTAAGGTGCCACGGTTGCCCGTTCAGGGTTCCGTTACAAACTCGAACTTCGAATCTGCATAGCGTCCGGTTTGAACGAGCATTCGCATACCGGCCAGGGTTTCAAACGGGGCTCTAACCAGTAGTCTGTTTGTCAGCCAGGCCGGTACCGCACCTCCCGGATCGATATGCGCTCGGCTGATCACTTCGACTCTTCCATCTCCTATGGGTTTGAAATTCCAGCTCGTCTCACCGTAACTCAGCCGGACCACACCAGAATTTTCCGGTAGCTTGCCGGACACAAGACTCGCGCTCATCGTCACCGACAGATCTTCGGGCGCCTGCCGCCACAGCACATGAGCCACCGCATCCCGATTCGACACCGGCCATGGAAGCTCGTTGAGCGTATAGACGTGCAGGTCGGTTTCAGAAGCGACCTCGATCGTGTCTGCCTTTGCGCACAACGCCGCCCATTCGCCGCAGGCGTCAGTGTCGCGCACCAGCGCAACCAGCTCCGAAAGTGTGGAGCTGATTATCATGGTGGCCTTCGCTTCCTTGAACCTGGAGCCTTCCACCGATCGCGAAAAAACCTGAACACCTTCCTTGTCGAGTACAAGATGCCAGGCCACCTCGTCTGCTATCGCAATCTGCTGCCAGACAAGCGACCACACGCAAAAAACGAAAAGGAAACAGCCATGCATTTCTAGTACTTTCTAGACCGATTGCGCCAGCATTCGACGCAACACCAGTGGCGGGATGATACAGGTGAACAGAGACACGATCACCATGGCGGCAAACACGTCGGGTGGCACTATCCGCTCATCGAGCACACGGCACTCATACATCACCACCAACGCGATCTCAGCACGGGGGATCATACTCACACCAAGCATCACCGCGTCGTGGCGGTTCATGGAAATCAGTGCCGGTAGCGAAGTGCTGATCAACTTGGCGAGTGCTGCGACCACAAAAAGCACAAGCCCGATCGTCACAGCATCTCCCAGGGTCGCCAGATCAGTCTGCATGCCGATGTGTATAAAAAAGAACGGCGTCAACAGATCGTAGAAATCGCTGAACCGACCGTCGGTGTGCACAGCTTCCGGATCACGACTGAAAGCAAGACCGGCAAACATCGCCCCGATGGCCAGAGAAAACCCCAGCCAGTCGGCAAACGTTGCAATCAGCAGACCAGCACCGAGGATCGAGATGGTCAGAGCAGTTTCAGAATCTCCGATCCTGCTGCTCAACCGGGTGAATCGACCTTCGACAAACACAGCGAACAGATAGCAGCCGAACACAAACAGAATCAGCTTGCCGATGCTTAAAAGCGCCGTACTCCCGGCGTGAAGCCACACGGCACCGTCACCATTCATGAGACTCGGCAGAGTACCGATCAGCACAGCTAAAAGGACCGCCGCCGACAGGTCATCGAGTTCCGCTACGTCTACCAGCATCTGGCCCTGATCGCTTGTCAGTCGGTAAGCTTCGTCCCAGACCGACACCGAAACCGCAACACTGGTGGCGCTGAATGCCGTGGCAATCACCAGACTGGTTTCGAGCGACCAGTCGAGACCATAACGTGATACGAAGTACCCAGAGGCAAAACTGAGCACCACGTTGCTGATCCAGATCAGACTGGCGTCTGGCAGCTTGTCGAGCAGAGCACCAATGTGACTCTTCAGGCCGACCCGGAACAGCAGTGTCACCACACCCAGTTGTGCAAGTGTTTCGAGCACTGCATTCGATCCAGTGGCGCTTTCATCTATGGACCGCAACACAGAGCCGAGCAGCAAACCCAGAATGATGTAGCCAACCGACGCAGGTACACCCGAACGCTGACACAGCCCTCTGACAAAGGGACTCAGGATCAGGATGGCACCCAGGGTAATCAGCAGCACTTCAACTTACCCTGTTCAAACACCATAACGCGTGCCGATCGGTTACAACCTACAAGCCGCCAATCTGAGCATCGATTCGATCCCACACCGCGCGTTCCGCGCCAAAGGGGTCACTGGCCACACTCACCGGTTGCCCCAGCACACCCGTCGAGCGGCTGACCCGGTCATAGGGCTGCCAGTCTGCCAGCACGTCTGTTTGCGGTTTACCGGTTGAGGCAAACGCAAGCCAGGCATCCTGCACATGCCGGGACAGCTGATCGGCCTCTTCGCCCTGACCAAAAAATTCAGCACTGCCTTCGCTGAACGCATGAGTCCCGAAGACGAAGCCGATATCGATGGCATGCGGGGAACCGAGTTGCCCGTCACCCCAGGGCGACTCCCAGGTGAACAGGTACTGATAACCAGGCGTGCCCCGATCAGCGAGCGCTTCCCCGAGCCGAATCGATGGAATGCGGAATATCCGATCCGTTTCGATGGCCGCATAAAGAGCGCCGGCGTCGGTCTCGTCACCTCGTGCCGCGCGCGCATCACGATACACGCTGATCAACTCGGCCGGGTCGCTTATACGCGCACGCAACACGCCTTCGAGCATGGCGTCGTCGAGGTCGACCGCAAAGCCAGGCATTGCTGTGAACAACTTCCACTCATCGCGCGTTGCGCCAGACAGAATCGCTACATCATCGGCCGCGCCATTCTTAATCGAGTTGATCGGCAGATCAGACAGCAGCGTGCCATCCACGCAGGGTTGAAACACCATGGCGCCACCTAGTTTCTGGCTGACGGCCGCCCCCGCTTCCACCAGCTTCTGCGGATTCAGAGCGTAAAACGCTTCGCGTGGCGAGTTGGCCGAGAGACCAACGATATCCAACAGACCTTCTGCCACCTCACCGGCGCGGGTCAGTGACTGGGCCGTATTGCAGGCCCCGCTTTGTGGTATCGCACCGTGAAAGAGACCCGCTGCAGGTGCAAACGCAAGCAACGCACCGACGCTCATGCCTCCCGCAGACTCACCAAATATGGTGACCCTGCCCGGATCACCACCGAACGCCGATATGTTATCGCGCACCCACTGCAGCGCTTTGACCTGATCGAGCAGGCCTTCATTACCTGATGCTGCGATCCGCCCACCGGTGATTTCATTGAGATTTAAAAAGCCCAATGCCCCGAGCCGATAGTTGATGGTGACCACCACCACAT
>JAQBYL010000421.1 GCA_027622495.1 Pseudomonadota bacterium | reverse complement strand
GCGCTGGCACAGGCGGCACCGATACCGCTGGCGGCACCGGTGATGATGGTGACTTTGTTGGCTGGATCCATGGCCTGCTCCGTTGAGAGTGTTTAAGGGAGTCTAGCGCATCTGTGAGATGCCATAGAACAAACCTTCATATAGAGAAGCACGCGCGATGCGTTCGCAATCCTGTTCACTGACTGAAACCGCAGCGTTGAAGCAGACCCTGCCGAATAGTTCGCGCAGGTCTCGTTCGGGTCTTTCACTCAGATAAGACCAGTTGCGGCGATCGGTTGCGTCATCATCCGTACGCAATAGCGCGATCGTTCTAACCATTCGATGACGACGATACTCACCGGTGTCGGTATGGTCGCGGTCAAACCGACACACGAGCAGGACATCACGTCCGGCGACAGTCGTGAGTTTGCTATCGCTTGCGTCCTGACCGCTGGTTCACACATAGCATTCTTGCTCAGACGTCATCGTCTAACCCTTTGCTTCTTTTAGGGGCGGTTGTCGGGCTTCGAGACGCTTCCAGTGTTTTACCTTCGGTGTCGGCCAAGTGTCGTGAGAGCTTGCTCCACTGCGTAGGGTGGAGATTTTGGATCGGATGGAAATGGATGGACAAATGGATGGAGGGGTGTACCATTTCCACAAATGGATGAAATTGGAGGTCAAAATGGAGGGCATCCGCACCCACACCATTGTGATTACCCCTTTGATCCTCAATTTGATTGCCGAGATCGATGAGTTCAAGGGTGCCTGGACCGCGATCGGGCGGATTTCTCCCGAGCGGCTGATCGCACTGCGCCGTGTTGCAACGATTGAAAGCATTGGTTCTTCCACAAGAATCGAGGGGGCCAGGCTGAGTGACAAGGAAGTAGGGGTGCTTTTAACAGGCCTCGATGCTAAGGCGTTCGCTTCGCGCGATGAAGAAGAAGTTGCCGGCTACGCCGAGACGATGGAAAAGGTGTTTGAACATTGGCAAGACATCACACTCACGCAAAACCACGTCAAGCAGTTGCACGCCAGCCTGCTCGGGCACTCATCAAAAGACGAGCGTCATCGCGGCGAATACAAAACGCACAACAATCATGTCGAGGCGTTCGGGCCGGACGGTAAAAGCCTTGGTGTGGTGTTTGAGACGGCAGCGCCATTTAACACGTCGCGCCTGATGACTGAGCTGGTGGAGTGGTCGCAGACCAGTCTTGAACGCGGTGAAATGCACAAGCTGATCGTCATCACCGTATTCGTTGTTGTATTTCTCGCAATCCACCCTTTCCAGGATGGTAACGGACGGCTTTCTCGCATTCTGACAACGCTGCTATTGCTGCGTGCAGGCTACGAATACGTGCCTTACAGCTCGCTGGAAAGCCTGATCGAGCAAAGCAAAGATTCCTACTATCTCAGCCTGCGCCAGACGCAGGGTACGATCAGCACGGACGCACCCGACTGGCAGCCGTGGCTGAACTTCTTCCTGCGCGCACTCCAGCAGCAGAAAGCGCTGTTGGCGAAAAAGATCGAGCACGAGCGTCTGATCCTTGGCGAACTACCCGAACTCTCAGTACAGATTCTAGAACTGTGCCGCGAGCGTGGGCGCGTCAGCGTTCTAGATGCCACCAAAGTCACCGGCGCAAACCGCAACACGATTAAAGATCACCTGAAAGCCCTGACGACGGTCGGTCATCTTGAACAACATGGTGCGGGACGGGGGACGTGGTATGGGCTCACTTGAAAGGATGAGTTTCGCGTAACCCGCGTTTTTACCATCGCCCAAGGCTCTAACAGTTGTTTGCGGGTTGCACCAACGTATTGCAGTATGTGATCGAATGGCATCAGGAAATCTTTCCGTAATGGCGACCGTCCGCAAATCAAACCGCACCACAGGCAAGCTGCGCATCGGCGACGATTGGAACGCGATCACCATTATCGCGCTGTCGCAGAGCAATCCGCTCAAAGCGGTGGCTGAATTCGTTGAAAACAGTATTGACGCTGGCGCAACAGACATCGAGATCGTGCGCGGCCGCGAGCGTGGCGAACCGTATTTGTCCATTCGCGACAATGGGCGAGGCATTCTCAAGGACGATCAGGGCCTGCCGAACTTCCAGTACGTGGCTACGCACATTTGCGATTCGATTAAACGTCAATTGAAAACCAGCGGTGCCGGGAACGGTGTACAGGGTGAGTTCGGTATTGGCTTGTTGAGTTTCTGGACCGTTGGCGAAACGCTGTTGATGCGTTCGGCATCAGACGATGGCAAAGCGTATGAAATGCGCATGGCCAAGGGTGATCCGACCTACACCGTCATTCCGAGACGGACTTTGTTTGCCGAAAGCGGCACCGAACTCATCATCAAGCCGTTGTTACCCGGGCTACGCCAATTCTCAGGCGAAAAGATTCAGTGGTACCTGGCTTCAGAGCTGCGCGATCGCATCCGCCAATCCGGGGTAAAGGTGTCGGTGACGGACCGTCAGGCACGCAAGCAGTTTCTGGTGGAGCCTCGTCAATTCGACGGTCGACTGTTACGCGATCTGCCAGCGTCGGAAGCCGCTTACCTGGAGATTTATCTATCCGAACCCGCACCCGATAGTGGCGTGGGGCTTTATCGATCCGGTACCCGGGTGTTGGCATCCATCACCGAATTGGTGGCGTTCAATCACGCACCCTGGAACAGCCCTTATCTGCAAGGCATTGTCGATGCGCCGCAGCTCACTCTAACGCCAGGCACGAGATTAGGTGTGATTCAAGATGCCCGCCTGGATGAGTTAGTCGATCTGTTAAAACCGGCCGAGGAAATTTTGTCGCAAGCCATCGAGGCCCAGCGTCACGCCGAAGAAGAGCGCGCGAGCCGACAGATCCTGCGCACCATCACGCGGGCTTTCCGTGAAGCACTCATCACCCTGCCGGCGGAAGAGTACGACTGGTTTGATCTACAACGTCAGACGAAACCTGCGCGCGACGGGAACGTGAATGACGAGGTCGAATCCACCGATGCAGAGCTTGATGACACAGGTGATCTGGCCGATGGGAGTCCGATCATCGAGCACGATGACGCGACGGAAACTCCGCAAAAACAATTCTTTGAATACATCGGCCCGCTTACGAGCGTGCGCATTACCCCGACATCCTGCGTGGTGCGGGTGGGTCAGACACGGACGTTTCGTGCGCTCGCCCGGGACCAGAAAAAACGCCAGATTGATCGTGAAGTGCTGTATCAATGGCGAGTTCTGGAGGGCTCAGCCCACCTTGAGCATATTGATGCGGAAATCGTGACCTTCAAAGCGGACGAGCCGGGGCTTGTGAGGTTGGGTGTGATCGCCACCGAAGGAGGTCTGGTGTGCGAGGCAGACGCACTGGTTACTGTGACGGAAACGTTGGTTGCCTCCTCGCGACCCGGAGGCGACACACGGCAAGGTTTACCCGCCTACTCCTTTCGGCGGGCTGCCGGTGAGCTGTGGCGATCGCGCTTTGAGGTCGAACGGAATCTGATTATCGTCAACAGTGGTCATCGCGATTTCGTTTACGCCTCAAAATCGAAATCACTGAAACTGCGGTATATCTGCCGGCTCTATGCGAAGGAGTTGGTACTGAAGAATTTTCCAGGTCTGCGGCCGGATGAACTGCTTGAGCGGATGTTGGAGATATCGATGTATACCGAGGAGAATTTGAGGTGAGGAATCACCAGGTGGCACATTGATTGACGTGCCAGCAAGGTCTCGCTGGGGCTGCGCAGGGAATCAGAGTGCGCGTTCGGATGGGCTCACCAGTTGTCCGAGGTCTCCGGCATGAACTCCGTTGTATCCTGTGAATATCGCTGAAGCGTAATTCCCAATTGGATAGGGAAGCGAAAGAAAACGGTTAAGCCTCATCCGAGATTATTCTCCACTGATCAAGCTTGACCACAACTGGAATTGACGCGTTCGCCGGGCTCGTGGAAGGCAA
>JAQBYL010000420.1 GCA_027622495.1 Pseudomonadota bacterium | reverse complement strand
AGGCCCTGTTTTCAGAGCCGGACATCCTGCTGCTCGACGAACCGACCAACAACCTCGACATCAACGCCATCCGCTGGCTGGAAGGGGTTCTCAAAAGCCAGAAAAGCACCATGGTTCTGACCAGCCACGACCGCCACTTTCTGAACGAGGTCTGCACCCACACCGCCGATATCGACTTTGGCGAGCTGCGGGTGTATCCGGGTAACTATGACGACTTTATGACCGCATCCACCCAGGCGCGTGAGCTGCTGCAGGCCGAAAATGCCAAAAAGAAGACTCAGATCGCCGAGTTGCAGCAGTTTGTCAGCCGGTTTTCGGCCAACGCCTCCAAGGCCAAGCAGGCGACGTCGCGGGCAAAGCAGATTCAGAAGATTCAGCTGGCCGATATCAAACGCTCCAGCCGCATCAGCCCCTACATCCGCTTTACCCAGGGCAAGAAGCTCCATCGCCTGGCGTTGACACTGGAAGATCTCGGCCACGGTTTTGACGAAGGGCCGCTGTTCGAACGCGGCAACCTGATGCTGGAAGCAGGCGCTCGTCTCGCGGTGATTGGCGAAAACGGGGTGGGTAAGACGACTTTTCTGCGCACCTTGCTTGGTGAGCTCGAGCCCGATCACGGCAAGATCAAATGGGCTGAGAGTGCGGTGGTCGGCTACTGCCCGCAGGACAGTGGTGCGGCCTTCAACAACGACCTGAACCTGTTTGACTGGATGAGCCAGTGGCGCAATGCCAGTCACAACGATCAGATCGTGCGGGCAACGCTCGGCCAGTTGCTGTTTTCAACCGAGGATTTCGGCAAACGGGTGAGGGTGTGCTCCGGCGGCGAAAAAAACCGGCTCCTGTTCGGCAAGCTGGTCATGCAGAATCCGAATGTGCTGGTGCTCGATGAACCCACCAACCACCTGGATATGGAAGCCATCGAGGCGCTGAACCTGGCGCTGGTGAACTACGAAGGGACGCTCATCTTCGTCAGCCACGATCGTGAGTTCGTCTCGTCATTGGCAACACAGCTGATTGAAATTAAGGGTAAACGACTCATCACCTTCGACGGCACCTATGACGAGTACCTGGACAGTCAGAATCAGGTCTCGAGGGCGGCCAACTACTAGATTCGACGGCAAACGCGACCGGCGATTTGTACTGAAAAGGTAAGTATTCCAGTGTTTCGCGGGCCCTCAGTGTCAGGAACGAGTCTGAGTGGCCATTTTGGTGCGTCGAAAGAACCCGATGTGCTGATCGTGGCTTGCTGAGAAAGTATTCCCTGAAATCAAAAAGATGCATCTATATCAAAATATATTTATGCACCTAAACCACCGATTCATCCCACCGATCCACGTCAACCCTGCAACATTCCTCTGTGTACACTGGTCATCCTTCACGTTAATGAATTACATTATTCCAACAATTGTTCTAAGTGGGGAAACACCATGCTGCCGTTACCGCTGAAGCTGAAAGGGGCGCCCGGCTCGCCCTATACACGCAAAATGATGGCGGTATTGCGCTATCGCCATATCCCCTTTGAACTGCTGATTGGTGACCAGGCGGCGAAGGCCGGTATGCCCGAGGCGAAGGTGAGTCTGCTCCCGACCTTTTACCTGCCCGATGAGCGTGGCGAACTCGAGGCGGTGGTGGACTCAACGCCGCTGATCCGACGATTCGAGGATGCCTTCGAAGGCCGTCATATCATTCCGCCGGATCCGGCGCTTGCCTTCATCAACTACCTGATCGAAGACTACGGTGACGAGTGGCTCACCAAGGCGATGTTTCACTATCGCTGGTACTACCCTGCAGATATTGAGATGGCCGCCAAGATCCTGCCGCGCTGGACCAACATCAGCATGTCGGACGAAAACCTGGTCAAAATGAGCAAATTCATCGCCGAGAGGCAGATATCGCGTCTGTACGTGGTCGGGTCCAACGACATCACCGCCCCGGTGATCGAAGACAGCTACCGGCGCTTTCTCGCGATCATCGACAAGCTGATCCAGCAGCATCCCTTCACCATGGGCGAGCGGCCTGGGTCAGGCGACTTTGCGCTGTATGCACAGTTGACCCAACTCGCCAAATTCGACCCCACCCCGGCGGCAATTTGCCTCGCGCAGGCCCCCAGGGTTCACGCCTGGACCGATGTGGTGGACGATCTGTCTGGCTGCCCGGCGGCCGATGACGGCTGGACGGATATTGAAGATGCCGCCTATCTGCAGGATCTGCTTACCGAAGTAGGGCGGGTGTATGTGCCGGCCCTTCTGGCCAACGCCGCCGCCATGAACAAAGGTGAGAAGGAGATGTGGACCACCATTGACGGCCGACCGTGGAAACAGCCGGTGTTTGGCTACCAGGCCAAATGCCTGCAATGGATTCGCCAGGAATATGTTCGACTCGAGGACCACCAGCGCGCCCAGGTCGACGCACTGCTGGCTGGAACCGGCTGCGAAGCGTTGTTCTAGGCGGTGCTTAAGGTCGTTGGTCGCAGCACGCTTTCGTCCGTGTGCTCGAACCTGCGCCCGTAGATGTCGAGGAGGGTGGTTTGCTGATACGCGATTGAGTCTTGGGTGACCGTCAGGGTCATGTCAAAACCGAGGGTCCGGGCCCGGCTCATCATGAACGGGCTCTGGCCGATCGCACCTTCAGCTCCGCTCTCGCTGGCGGTCACACTAAGACTCCACCCAGCCTCGATAGCCTGGGCCTTGCCTACCGCGACCACCGCCACGCCACGGGGGATCACAAATCCGTGTATGACGGTCGCAGACTCCACATCCCACGACCAGTAACCGGACTGATTGTGAAAAACCTCGCCATTCGACAGACGCTTTACCACCTGGTGATAGCGCACGACCGCGAGCGTCTGAGTCTCCGCGTTGGTAACGTCACCCGATGGGGTAAAGGTGATGATCTCAGAATAAGGGCTGCGTTCAGTGCCGTCCGGTTCTGGCGCAACATCCAGCCCGTCGCGACCAGACCAGGTGCCCCTCAAGGGCGTCAATGGGCCGTAGTCGACATCCTGATTTTCATTGCCCTTATCACTCATTCGCGTACTCCTTGAGCTTGTCTGACTGCTGTGGTGAACTCGCCACACAAGCCAACCATCTTATGTGACCCTTATGTCCGAGCAAGCTCAAATCAGACCATCGCAGGATTTCGAAGTAACCCGCATGGCTGCGCCGCTGGGCGCCGTTATCAGAGGTCTGGATGTGACCTCGGTGGATGGCCGCGTGTGGAAGAAGTTGAATGATCTCTTCTGCAAGCATCATGTTCTGGTCTTTCCAGGGCAGAAGCTGACCCCTGAGCAGCACATGGCCTTTGCGGCGAACTGGGGCGAGCTCGTCCGCCATCCCTATTCGGCAATGGCCGACTATCCGCAGATCATCGAACTGACCAACGCTGGCAAAAAACGCGATGTAAACCAGCACTGGCACTCGGATATGACCTACAACCCGACCCCGCCGAAACTCACCATGCTTTATGCTCACGCCGCCCCTGAGTTCGGCGGTGATACCGCCTTTTCCAATCAGATCCTCGCCTACCAGGCCCTGTCGGACGGGCTGAAGAAGGTGGTCGATGATCTTCATGCTGAACACAGCGCCGAAGGGCTGGCCGCCCTTTACGGGGCTGATCAGAAGGCGGCATCCAGAGCGGTACACCCGGTGGTCAGGACCCACGATGAAAATGGTGAGCGGGCACTGTATGTGTGCAAAGCGTTCACCAGGCGTTTTGTCGGCTGGTCGCGCGAAGAAAGCGTTGCGCTGCTCGACTACCTGTTCAAACACGCTCAACGGGAGGAATTCCAGGCGCGGCACAAGTGGCGCGCCGGTGACCTGGTGATGTGGGACAACCGTGCATTGCTGCATTACGCGGTGCACGACCATGGTGACGAACCGCGGGTCATCCACCGTCTGCAGGTGGAAGGGCCGGTGCCGGTTTAGCCCGTTG
>JAQBYL010000419.1 GCA_027622495.1 Pseudomonadota bacterium | reverse complement strand
GCTTTGAGTCAACTCACCAACGTTGGTCCTAACCTGGGCCAGAATTACATTGTCGACTGCTTTATGGTGGTGGTTTTTGGTGGTGTCGGGAACATCTGGGGCACGCTGCTGGGTGGCCTTTCGCTTGGGGTGGCCAACAAGTTTATCGAACCTTTCGCCGGTGCAGTGGTTGCCAAGATTCTGGTTCTTGTGTTCATCATTCTGTTTATTCAAAAACGGCCCGGTGGGCTGTTTCCGCAGAAAGGCCGGGCGGCGGAGTTGTAAGCCATGCTGATGCGCCATTTATACAACGACGTTGGCGGCAACATTCTGCTTGCACTGGTGCTGGCGAGCGCGCTGATCGTCCCGACCTGCAACTTGTTGTTTCCCGATGACTCGATCTTTCATGTGTCTACCTACACCGTCACTGTACTGGGGAAGTATCTTTGTTTTGCGCTTCTCGCTCTGGCGCTGGATCTGGTCTGGGGCTATTGCGGCATTCTGAGCCTGGGACATGGCGCGTTTTTCGCTCTCGGTGGCTACGCTATGGGAATGTACCTGATGCGTCAGATCGGCAGTCGCGGTGTTTACGGTAATGTTGATCTTCCTGACTTTATGGTTTTTTTGAACTGGAGCGAACTGCCGTGGTACTGGATGGGCTTTGACCACTTCTGGCTCGCAATGAGCATGGTTTTACTGGTTCCAGGCACACTTGCCTATGTGTTCGGCTGGCTGGCTTTCCGCTCACGGGTGACCGGCGTGTACCTGTCTATCATCACCCAGGCGCTGACCTATGCTCTGATGCTGGCTTTTTTTCGCAACGAGATGGGCTTTGGCGGCAACAACGGCCTCACTGACTTTAAGGACATACTTGGTTTTGATTTGCTTTCAGACAACACACGCGCCGCACTTTTTGTGTTGTCGGCGTCCGCATTAGGCGGCGCCTACATCGGCTGTCGAGCGATTGTGAATTCCAGGCTCGGCAAGGTTGTCATCGCCCTTCGCGATGCGGAAAGCAGAGTGCGCTCCATCGGCTACCGGGTAGAGAGCTACAAACTGTGGATCTTCACCTTTTCGGCGGTGCTCGCCGGTATTGCCGGTGCGCTGTATGTTCCCCAGGTTGGGATTATCAATCCAGGCGAATTTCAGCCGCTCAATTCGATCGAGTATGTGATCTGGGTTGCAGTCGGTGGGCGCGGGACGCTCTACGGGGCGGTTCTGGGTGCAGTGCTGGTGAACTATGCCAAAACATCTTTCACTGCCATTCTTCCAGAGGTGTGGCTGTTTGCTTTAGGTGGCTTGTTTGTTCTGGTGACGCTGTTCCTGCCACGGGGCGTGGTTGGTCTGATCAGACGCAAAGGGGGCGGCACATGAGGCCATGGCGCGATCGAACTGGTGTATTCGAAACGCTCGACTACGACCACGTGACTATCGACACAAGCCATGGCCCCATGCTGTACATGGAAGATATCACCGTCAGTTTTGATGGCTTTAAGGCGCTGAATAACCTCACGCTGACGATCGATGACGGCGAACTGCGCTGCATCATCGGACCCAATGGCGCAGGCAAAACCACCATGATGGATGTGATCACCGGCAAAACCCGCCCAGACAGCGGCACGGTCTTCCTGGGTCAAACACTCGATCTGTTGAAGATGAGCGAAACTCAGATCTCGCGGGTAGGCATTGGGCGCAAGTTTCAGAAACCCACCGTTTTCGAAAATCTGGAAGTGCGGGAAAATCTTGCGCTGGCGATGAAAGGTCCGAGATCGGTGTGGCGCGCCCTGGTGATTAAGCTGACAGGGGATCAGCGCGACACAATCGATGACGTTCTGAACACCATCGGACTGACTGCACAGAGTCTGAACCTGGCCGGTGGTCTTTCGCACGGCCAGAAGCAGTGGCTCGAGATCGGCATGCTGCTGGTACAACAACCGCGCCTGCTTCTGGTGGACGAACCGGTTGCAGGAATGACCCATGCAGAAACTGAGCGGACCGCTGAACTTCTGACGCAACTCGCGGGCGAACGATCCGTCGTTGTGATCGAGCACGATATGGAGTTCGTGCGATCGATTGCGCGCACGGTCACGGTTCTGCACGAAGGCTCGGTCCTCGCCGAGGGTTCCATGAGTGAGGTGCAGCAGAACCCGCGAGTGGTCGAGGTGTATCTCGGTGACTGATATCTTGCGCCCGTTGAATCCGTCTGCGGCTCTTTTCAGATGTTGAGGATCAGCGGACTTAATCAGTTTTACGGCCAGTCTCACACCCTGTGGGACATAGATCTCGACATTTCGAAAGGTGCCTGTCTGTGTTTGATGGGGCGAAACGGGGTGGGTAAAACCACGCTGTTGAACTGCATTATGGGTCTGCTGCCTATTCAAAGTGGCGAGGTGACACTTGCGCGAGAATCCATGACCGGAGTGAACGTGGAACAACGGGCCAGGCGCGGGATCGGCTATGTACCGCAGGGGCGCATGATTTTCCCGCTGCTGACCGTGGAGGAAAACCTGCGCATCGGTTTGCCTGCCAGGCGGTCGCCATCCAACACCATTCCGGACCGGATCTTTGATTTGTTTCCGGTCCTGGCGCAGATGCGACAGCGACGCGGCGGCGACCTGTCCGGGGGCCAGCAGCAACAACTTGCGATCGGCCGAGCGTTGGTCCTGGAACCAGACCTGTTAATTCTGGATGAACCCTGCGAAGGTATTCAGCCGAACATTGTGACCGAGATTGGTGACGTCATCATGCAGCTGAACCGCACTGAAGGTATGACAGTCCTGCTGGTCGAGCAGAAGCTGCCGTTCGCCCGCAGAGTCGCCTCGACGTTTACCATTGTCGACAAGGGTCGAATTGTGGCGGATGGCGACATCGCGCAGCTTGACGACGCTCTGGTAGCCGAATACCTGACGGTCTGATCGGATGCGGTCGGTCTCTTCCCCCACCATAGAATCTGGATCCGGTTGGCAGGCCAGCCAGCGCCTGAACTATGTTTTCGAGGGCGGGCGAACGCGTCTGCGTCGAGGCTTGAACTACGGGCCGCTGTACGTTCAAAAACCTTTCTACCCGGAGGGCGATGTTTGTCACACCTACCTGTTGCACCCGCCCGGTGGTGTTGCCGGGGGCGATAGTTTGGATTTGAAGGTTTGTGTTAAAAAACACGCTCACGCACTGCTGACTGTGCCTGCTGCGACCAAGTTCTATCGCACATCGGGTGCCGCAGCCGAACAACACCAGCACTTTGAGATCGAGACCGGGGGTGTTCTGGAATGGTTGCCGATGGAAACACTGTTTTTTGGCGGCACCCGGGCCGTTGTCACGACGGATGTTCTGCTTCATCCAGGTGCAGTCTATATCGGCTGGGAGATCTGCTGCCTTGGGCGGCCTGCGTCAGCGGATCACTTCGGCAGTGGTTCGGTCGATCTGCGGACAACGATTCGATCCACCGATCCGTCCATCGACCTTGCCGGACCCGCTGCTACGATCCTGCGCCTGAATGACCGCTGCCATTGGCAGGCAGGAGATCCGATATTGCAGGCCAACTGGGGTCTGCATGGGCGCAGCGTCTGCGCGACCCTGTATGCCGCACCGGTGGATAAGGACCTTCTTGATCAGATATTGCGTGCGTTCGAATCGTGCACAGACATGTCAGCCGATCTACTGCACGGCATCTCTGCGGTCAATGGTGTCATGACCGCGCGTGTACTTGCCAGGGATGCTGAGAGTGCTAACACCTGGCTGCGCCAATTGTGGACTTTCGTGCGTCCGCGCATGGCCCGCAAACCTGCCTGTGCGCCTCGCATCTGGCAGACTTGAATCACATCGATAAGAGGTCACGATGGAGCTGACACCCAGAGAAAAAGACAAATTGCTGATTTTTGTAGCAGCGGACGTTGCCCAACGGCGAAAAGATCGTGGGGTCAAACTCAACTATCCAGAGAGCATTGCGCTGATCTCGGCG
>JAQBYL010000418.1 GCA_027622495.1 Pseudomonadota bacterium | reverse complement strand
TCGCGACTGCAGCCGCCACACCGCCTTCTTTGGCGGTTCCGAGAACGACGATCTCGTCTCCAACCGTGGCGCCCAGGTTACGGGCGAGAATTGCGCCAACGTAGGCTTCACCCGGCCCTTTAAGATAGCGGCCCTCATCCACCATAGCGGGCAGGGTTGACCACTGCACCTCGCGCCGTGATTGAACCCCGACAATCTGCGCACCAAAGCTGCGTTCTCCAACACTCGCCAGAGCAAATGTTTCTGCTCGAATCGACGCCGCCACAGCGCCCGGCCGCTTGAGGACTTCATCCCGAATGCTCGATGCGTTGCTCAGCAGATGCTCAAGCCGCGGATCATCCTGGTACATTGGGTGCTGGATCTGCAGATGCCCGGTCATCAGGCGTGCACCGTTGTCTATGGCTGCAGAGAAAGAACCCTGCTGGGTGGATTGACCTACCACCAGAATCATCAGTGCAAAAGCGATGCCGCCAGCACCGAGCCAGGTCCGCCGGCCGTTGCGCCACAGATTGCGCCAGGCGATCGCTGCAACCCGCAGGGTCAAGGCTCTGGTATGTCGGCTGTGCGGGGTTGAAAGGGTCAGTTCAGCCATCATCTAATCCAGACGTAGGGCCTCAACAGGCTTGAGGCGGTTAATCTTCAGAGACGGTAACAGGGCAGCCAGTTGTGTACCAACCAGCAGCACCACGGGAGCGGTTAAAAGGGGCACTACACCAAGGGCCGGATACAGAACCGAAGGTAAGTACATCTGCCCAACGTACTCCTCCATTCCTTCACCCAGACTGACACCGGTCGCAGCAAGCGTGAGCACACTGGCACTGGCAAGCACAACACCGATTGATGCACCGATCAACCACATACAGAAGGCTTCGACCTGGACCAGGGCAATGATTTTGCCTGGTCGCATGCCGATCGACATGAGCATGCCGAATTCTCTGGTGCGTTCAAATACGGTCATGATGAAGCTGTTTACGATACTCAGTGATACCAGAATCATGATGATCCAGTACATGAACTGCCCGCCGATTTTGTCAACCATCAGGCCCTGTTCAATTTCTGGCATGACCGCGTTCCACGAGCGGGCAACCTGGCCTGCCGGCAGAAGACGTTGCAGGTCCTTCGCGAGTGCTTTGCTGACTTCTAACTCGTCAGCCCGCACAATAAGTGTGTGCACGTCATCGCCGAAACCAAACCCGTTCTGCACCGTCGCTATCGGTGCTGCGACCATGTTGCGATCCATGTCACCAATGCCGGATTCGAATATGCCGACCACGGTTAATGCGAGTGCCGCCACACCGCCTTCTTTTGCCGAGCCCAGAATGATCATCTCATCCCCGATCTCAAGGCTTAGGTTGCGGGCAAGATTGGTGCCTATGATGGCTTCATCCGTGGTCTGCGGCATACGACCCAGACCGATTTCGTCAAAAAACTGCACTGCCCGTTGTTCTCTTTCAAAGTCCACGCCCAGCAGAAACACGCCGAAACTGCGTTCATCAGCCGAGGCCAGCGCAAAAGTCTCGAGCCTCGGGGCCACAGCCAGAACATGCGGCTGTTGTTCAATGGTCCGCATCAACGATGTCGCGTCCGCTATGGTCATCTCCATGCGCGAATCATCGATGTAGTCGGAGCGCTGGATCTGGACGTGCCCGGTGAGCAGGGTACTGGCGTTGGTTTCGATCGCCTCATAAACGCCGTGCTGAAACGACATGCCGAACACCACCAGAGATATCGCAAAGGCGATACCACCGGCAGTCAGCCAGGTGCGACTGCGGTTGCGCCACAGATTCCGCCAGCCAATGCTGATCACCAGGTGACCCACAGGCCGGGGCCGGGTGCTTGCCGCAAGAATCGCTTCGGTCATGGCAGGTGCGCGCCTTTCATCAGTTCCGGCCACCAGCCTGAAGGCTGAACAGGGTAAATTTTTCGTCTTCTATCTGCAGGTCGAACTCGGCCGCTTCATAACTTATTTCTGTGTACTTGTCGGGTTCTTCCAGATTTGCCATGCGCATCCGTGTGCCCATTATCCGCCCGCCCCGTTCGGCGATCTCGAGGGTGCTCAGTTTTTTCAATGGCTGCAGGCCCTGATCAAAAAAGGTCTGTTCCAGCAACACATTGTCATCGCGCAGGACCAGCTGTTCTTTCCCCCAGACCACCGGCGCGTCTTCAGCAGGCACTGCATCGATGGTGTAGACGGTGTGGCCATCCTGTTCGGCAACGCTAACAATGGTGAGCGTGTAGTGTTTGAGCAGCGCACCGGTTCGCGACAGGTCGTTGTAGGAAAAGTCAGATCCTGCCCAGCTCTGCGACATCAGGCTGTAAGGCAAGCGAATGGTTCTGTTCAGCTTGGGGGTAAAGGTCCACATGCTGTCACCCTGTTTAAGGGTCGCATTCCCGGCGTCACGAGACGGTGCGGTGAAGCGGATCAGGGCATCTTCGCGACCGCGCGTCCAGGCGACCAGGCTCGATTCGCGCATCCACTCCGGTCGCTTCACGGTCATGGTCATTTCAGTATAAGAGGTGAGACCGCGGGTCAGGTCGATGGCAGCGGCGACCAGGTCATAGGCAGAGGGGGTCTGGGCACCAGGCTCGTCATCGGATTGGGCGGTGATACCGGGCAAGCTGAAACCGAGGACTACCAGACTGAAGAGTGCTCGAATCCAGAAACTGCCTGCCGGAACCCGTTGCAGCACCATTGAAGCGCCTCCGTATTAAGTGCAGAATCTATATTCTATCAATTATTAGATCTTGTCAAAATATATGTCCCTTCGAGAGCAGAAAAAACTCCGCGCCCGCCGGGCTATCCTGAATGCGGCCGACGCTTTGATCACGACGAAGGGCTACGCTCAATCATCCATGCGCGACATCGCCGAAGCCGCGCAGATGAGCTACCAGACAGTCTATAACTACTTTCCGTCCAAAGCATTGATCCTGCAGGCTTTGTTCACCCGCGATGTCGAAACCGCATCGATAGAAATGGACGCCCTGATCAACCAGTACAGTGGTGACCTGATCACTACACTCAACCAGATCAACGAAGCCAAAATGAACGTGGTGGACGGTAAAGACCGATCACTCTGGCGTGAGGTCTGTATTGAGTTATTCCGGCAGAAAGAAGATCAGAGTTCCATCTATCAACTGGTTCCGATTGCACATGCGCAACTGCAGACCGTATTGCGCAAAGCTCAGGGTATGGGCCACATGAAGGTGGATGTGGACGTCGAACTGATGGCTCACACCATGTTCAGCCTGAGTGAATTTGCCTTTGTTGAATTTGTGATGGATCCGAATGTCACGCGCGACGCGGTGATACAGATGCTGCAAGATCAGACAGAGCTTCTTCTTGCGCCTTACCTGAGCAGTTAGATCTTACAAAAACGGACCGAACCTGCCATGCCTGATTCCCGCCAACTTCAGATTTTACTGGGCACGATCTTCCTCGGTCTCGGTGCCTGGACACTGCTCTTCCCTGCGTATGTCGAACAGATTGTGCTGCAGCCGCAGCACATTATCGGGACGGCTGCATCAGCAGTCTTTATTGCATGTTTTGGTGCTCAGGCAATGCTGTGCGGAACAGTGACGTTTGCTGCCCTCTTCAATTGTTGTTCGTCATCAACGACCCGGGGCTGATGAAGGAGCGCATGTCACCTGGCGAAAACTCGACAGCCGACGTTGTGATCCTTGGGTTTCTGCCTCGTATGCTCATTGAGGAAACTACCCTGCGCCGGGAACTCACCGGCTATGAGGAATACATGACCCGCATCCGCTGGCGTTTACTGCCAGGCGTTGTCTAGACAAGTAACGACTGACATGCGTGTTCGATGAACGCGACTCGTTCATCGACTGGACCGATCGGCACCTCTAGTAAGAAGGGAGACCCCCCGGCTCTGCCGGGGAGGCAGTAGAAGTTTGACAATTCCGGGAGTCTCATGAAGAACTCCGACGCGTGAGCCGCCAAG
>JAQBYL010000417.1 GCA_027622495.1 Pseudomonadota bacterium | reverse complement strand
ACCCAGCGCACCCATCCCCTTGGTGCGGGTGGAGACATCGGTGATATCTGCCATATAGGCGTTCGAAGCCGGCATGGTGGCCGACATGACCGAGGCATGCATGACCCGCGACACCACCAGGCCGAGAAACAGCGGCAGGCCCAGCAGAAGACCAGCGCTCCCCACATAGAGCACCGAGTTGAACAGGACGGTACCGAACACAAACCCGAACAGACCCACCAGCATCACGCGCTTGCGCCCCCACTGATCGCTGACCCGCCCCCACATCGGGCTGGTCAGAAACACCGTCAGCGACGACGCGGCAATAATCGAGTTGATCTGGAATTCACCCAGGCCCATATCGCGACCGAGCGGTGCCAGAACGGCAAACAGCACCGTGTGCCCCATACCCACGCAGACGAGCGAAGCAAGCAGGGTGTTCCGGGCGCTGGCGAGAGAGAAGTCCGGCAAGGCTGCCTCTGGTCAAACGAAGCATTGTAGCTTGTGCGTCAAGCCCCGGTCGCACGTGTGCTTGATTGAGCAGATCGTGGCAAACTGCGCGGCATTCAAGGAGATCGTTATGCAGTACTTCGACGTGGTGATCGTCGGTGCCGGCCTGTCCGGGATCGGCTCAGCCTTCCATTTGCGCAATAAGTGTCCGGGCAAAACCTACGCGATCTTCGAGAGTCGCGATGCAATAGGCGGGACATGGGATCTGTTCCGCTATCCGGGGATCCGCTCCGACAGCGACATGCACACGCTCGGCTATAACTTCAAACCGTGGAAAGAAGCCAAGGCCATCGCTGATGGACCAGCGATCTGGAACTATGTCAACGAAACCGCCGACGAGAACCACATCCGTGAGCACATTCGCTTCAAGCACAAGGTAACAGACGCTGCCTGGTCGACGGATGACGCCCGCTGGACGGTCACAGCAAAGAACCTTGCGAACGGCGAAGACACCCAATACCAGTGCAACATGCTGTTGATGTGCAGTGGGTACTACAACTACCAGCAGGGCTACACACCCGAGTTTGCCGGGCGTGAGGACTTCAAGGGGACCATTGTTCACCCGCAGTTCTGGCCTGAGGATCTGGACTATACCGGCAAGCGGGTGGTGGTGATCGGCAGTGGTGCCACCGCCATGACCCTGGTTCCGTCAATGGCGCAGCGCGCTCAACAGGTGACCATGGTGCAGCGTTCGCCAACCTATGTGGTCTCAAGACCGGAAAAAGACGCGATTGCCAATGCATTGCGCCGTTTTCTACCTGAGCGCTGGGCCTATGCCCTTACCCGTTTCAAAAACGTGACCATGGGCCGGTACATCTACAACCAGACCCGGACCAACCCAGGCAAGATCAAAAAAAGATTGATCTCCATGGTTCGCGATGCTCTCGGAGAGGACTTTGACGTCGATACGCACTTTACCCCCAACTACAATCCATGGGATCAGCGCCTGTGTCTGATTCCCGATGCGGATCTTTTCAAAGCAATACGCAAACAGAAGGTGACCGTCGTGACCTCGCAGATCGACGGCTTCACGCAGATCGGTCTTCGTCTGAGCGATGGCACGCAGATTGAAGCCGACATAATTGTCACCGCGACCGGCCTTGAGCTTCAGCTGCTGGGTGGCGCCGAGTTCTCAGTCGACGGTGTAGACGTTGAGTTTCCATCAACGTTCTCTTACAAGGGGATGCTCTATTCTGACGTGCCAAATCTGGTTCAGACATTCGGCTACATCAACGCGTCGTGGACACTGCGCGCGGACCTGACTGCGGAATACGTCACCCGGCTGATCAATCATATGGATCAGTGTGGGATGCGCCAGGTTACCCCGCGCATCCTTGATAAAGATCGCAACATGCAGGCGCGGCCGTGGATCGAAGATTTTTCTGCTGGCTACATGCAGCGCGTAATGCACCTTTTCCCCAAACAGGGTGACGGTCCGTGGAGCAATACGCAGGATTATGCGTTGGATAAAAAGATGATCAGGAATGCACCGCTCGAAGATGGTTCACTCATCTTCGACAATCCTGTGGGTGATATTGCAAGCAAGGTTTCGCAGTCAGAGCCGGCAAAGGAAGCCACCCGATCTGCCGCCTGAATCACACAACTGCATATAAATCATGGAGATACCATGGAATTATGTAAGTTGAGGTGAGGTGTTGTTCAGGCGCTCTGGAACAATCGATCCAGATGGGCCTTCGCCGGGATCCGTTCGGTGCTCAACCGCGAGACTACAAGGTATGTCACCACAGACAAGGCGAAGGCGGGGATGACCTCGTGAACATCGTTCATCGCTTCGATTTCAAAGCGCACGATAAATCGCCAGATGACGCAGCCGAGCATACCCACCACCATGGACACCAGAGCGCCAAGATCGGTGCCCCAGCGCAGATACAGACCGCCAAATATGGCCGGGAAAAAACTCGCCGCGAAAACGGCGCCGGAAAACGCGGTCATTTCGACAATTCCCGCGGGTGGATACAGGGTCACGATGTACAGGATCACCGTGTAACTGAAGATGGTCACGCGGGTGCGGAACACCAGTGCGCGCTCATCCATCGGCTTCACCACATGCCAGACGTCCTGAACAAAAGCAGTGCCCACAATCAGCATCACCGATGCAAGTGAGGACATCCCGGCGGCAAAGAGCCCGGCGATGCAGATGCCGCTGACCAGCGGGTTATCGAATTTTGCCAGCATGAAGCCAACCACCTCGTCACTGTTCCTGATCAGGTAGGCGGCTTCTTCAGCACTCGCCATACCGTGAACCAGCGCACCGAGACCCATCACGCAGACCAGTGAAATTCCCAGAAATACCGGGGTCCAGATCATGGCAAAGCGCATGCTCGCGGCATTGTTGATGGAGTAGAAGCGGATCAGGCAGCGCGGTTCTGCGATCTGCTTCATGCCCACGGCGAGCCCGATCCCCAGAATGTAGAAGAACGATACCAGCGCACCGAACGTCACCAGCCCGTTCCCGATGGGTCTTCCGTCGACGCTCAGATGATCGGTATCGCTGATGCGGGTGAACAGTTCCTCCACGCCGCCAACGTAGATGAAAGGCAGGGTCACCATCAGTATGGCCACACCGAACATCATGATTCCCTGCACCGCGTCGGTCCACAGCACGCTGTACATGCCACCCCACACCGTGTAAGCGCAGGTCACGGCGATCACAACAAGCGTTCCCCAGGCGTAGGGGATTTGCAGCACGGATGCCATGACGTGCCCCAGACCTTTGGTGATCCCCACCATGTACCACAGCGTGGCAAACAGAATCACAAAGGCGCTGAGTAATCGGATTGCACGGGAAAAGTCGCTTTTATAGCGATAGAAAAAATAGTCTGGAATCGTCATGGAGCCGAGCATGGCTGTTTGCCGGCGCATCCGTGGGCCTAAAACCACCCAGCTGATCACGCAGAAGATTGCCCAGAACAGACCCACCCAGGCCCACGAAAGACCGTATTCGAACGCTTTACCCGCCTGGCCGATGTAGGTGTTGGTGCTGGCGAATGTCGAGAAAAAAGCCAGCGAAACGACCCAACCGGGGATCTCGCGCTTGGCTACATAGAACTCGCTGACGCCTTTCGAGGCGCGACTGTTGAAGTACCAGCCGACTCCAAGACAAGCCGCCAAGTAGACGGCGGTCATGAAAAGGATCAGGCCATTGTCGAGCAGATACTGCAAGGGGGTCAGCGTAGCATTGCGGCGCGGGAGATGTCGCTACTCAACCGGAATCACAGTTTCCTTGCTGGGGACGCCCTGGGCGACCACGTTGAGCGTGCGGTCCCCGGACTGCACGTTGGCGGCAACTATAAAATTGATTTGATAGACGGAAACTAAACCGGGGGCGTAGAACGCGCCGGAGTTTGCCATACCCGCATGGTCGATCCCGACGGCCACGTCGAAGACAGTTTGACGAGCAGGAACGGGGCCGGCCTCGTTTGTCGCGACCGGCGTTCTCGTAGGTCCGAGACCT
>JAQBYL010000416.1 GCA_027622495.1 Pseudomonadota bacterium | reverse complement strand
CGAAAACTCGATCTGCGGCGGGTGATAATTCACGTTGATGTTGTCGAGCACCCAGTCATACAACGGCCGATGGTCTTCAAACTCCAGGGTGCACAACGAGTGGGTGATGCCTTCCAGAGCGTCACAGATGCAATGGGTAAAATCGTACATCGGATAGATCAGCCACTCGTCGCCAGTACGCTGGTGTGTGGCGCGCCGTATGCGGTACAGCACCGGATCACGCATATTCAGGTTCGGTGACGCCATATCGATCTTGGCACGCAGAACGTGACTGCCGTCTTCGAACTCACCCGCCTTCATGCGCGCAAACAGATCGAGGTTCTCCTCTACCGTGCGCTTCCGATATGGGCTGTCGGTTCCAGGTTCGGTCAAGGTCCCGCGACCTGTTCGAATCTCCTCCATGGTCTGGCTGCATACGTAAGCCTTGTCCTTGGAGATGAGCTCGAGAGCAAACGCATAAAGCTGATGAAAGTAGTCTGATGCGTGGGTCAGTCGATCGCCCCAGTCAAAACCAAGCCAGGTCACATCCTGTTTGATCGACTCGACGTAATGTTCGCTCTCTTTCAACGGATTGGTGTCATCAAAACGCAGATAGGTCACCCCGCCAAACTCCGCCGCCACACCAAAGTTCAGGCAGATGCTCTTGGCGTGGCCGATATGCAGATAGCCGTTCGGCTCTGGCGGAAACCGGGTGATGACCGTTGCGGTGCCGTTGGCCACATCCTGTTTTATTCTGCTGCGTATGAAATCTGTCGGGGCTTCGGTCATGATCCTGGCGCTGGCTTCCTTTTTTACGAACGAGGTAGGAAAAGGCGCGTATTCTAGCAGCCGTGTTGAATAAAAAGCGCTTGAACAGCGGATCTGAACGGCCGCAGACCAATATACCGCAGGCAAGTCCCGTGCGTCTGGCCATGGGCCTGCTGGTGTGCGCGGCGCTGACCGCCGGGTTGGCTGCGCAAAGCGTCCTCGGTCCACCGGAGCGTACCAGCGCACTCAGACTGCAGGGTGAGCGCTGGTTTCAGATCTTTCTGGCAGATAGCCAGGTTGGGTACTATCAGACCCATACCGGTCGAGACGTGCATGGTGGCTGGCAATTCAGCAACACCACCCGCTTTGCCCTGCAGGACAACCAGGCGGTGGAGATCATCGAAACGCTGGTCTTTGCACCACAAGCGCCCTTTGATCTGGTGAGTGCCGAGCATCAGACCAGTCGCCGCGGGCAACCTCCAGTTCGAGTTCTCATCAATAGAGGCGAAGACGGGCTGCTGGCCGCCCGCTACGATCGGGGTGAGGGGTACGGCGAAGCGCAAGTCCCCCTGGGGTGGCGCTACCAGCTTGCCGATTACCTTGGTTTTGAAGTGTGGTTGAACACCGCCGATCGCCTACCGGGAAGCAGCTATACAGTCAGCACCGTGGACTTCAATCGAATGCAGATCGTGCCAAAGGCGTTTGCGGTCATCGAACGCAACGCCAGCGGCTATCTCATTGAAAGTGCCGCACCCCTCGAATCAACCCGTATCCAGCTCGACAGGAATCTTGCCCCCACCGCGTTGACCACCTCAGGTCTCTTCCGATTCGAACGCAGCACCCCTGAAGAGGCACTGCTGGCCCGACCCCGGTTGACCCAGACCCCCTACCATATCCAGGTGGACCAGCCGATTGCCGACCACACCAACATCGAATACATGCGCCTGGAGATCAGCGGTGCCGAGGAGTTAGCGCGGATCTGGCCGCAGGCGCGCCGGGAGGCAGACACGTGGGTCCTCGACCTCGACGCTAACTCACCATTCGAGGGCGGGGGGGAGCTTGCGCTAACGGAGACGCCGACCTACCCCATCAACCATCCGGCAATCACCGCTCTGGTGTCTTCGTTCCGGGCACAACACCCGCGATCAGATCTCGAAGCCCTGGTTACCTTTGTTCATCAGCAACTGCGCTACCGACCGGGTACGCAGAAACTGAACGTCCTCGACTCACTGGCTTTGAGGGAAGGAGAATGCACCGAATTCGCCGATCTGTTCACAACGCTTGCGCGAGCGCTGGGCTATCCGACCAGAACGGTTATCGGTCTGGCGTACTCCGCAGACGCCCCCCCGGCATTTGCCTACCACGCCTGGAATGAAATCGAGATCGGTGGCCGGCACCACATTGTCGACCCGACCTGGAATCTGGTCCGTGCAGACGCAACCCACATCCCGCTGCCGGAAAATTCAAGCAGCCTGATGCGGCTGCTCAACTCGCGCACGCACATCCGCTTCAGGATCGAGCAGGTCCGCTATTTCGATCCGCTGGCCGCGTCACGAAGTCTGACCAGACCCTCCTGGGTCACCGACGCAATAAGCTCGCCATCACGCGAGAAGAATTCCGCATGAACCAGACCTCTGGACCCGTGTGCCATGCTGGTGCGCTTGTGAAACAGCAGCCAGTCGTTGATGTCGAAGGGCCGATGAAACCACAGCGCATGATCGAGGCTCGCCATCTGCAGCCGCGAACGCGGCACCGCTTGCTGATGCGGCAGCGAGGCGGTACTGACCATGCCCATATCTGACGCGTACGCGAGAAGCGCGTGGGCAAGCTGCGGGTCGGCAACCGGTGTGCGATCACGAAACCGGATCCAGACCGGATTCCAGGTGCGATCAGCGCGAAAGCCAGGGCTACCAAAAGGAAACACGGATCGCATTTCAAACGGCCGTATCCGGACTGCACCCGCACTCAATCGTTCATCGTCAGCCATTAAGCCCGCTACCACAGAATCATCCTCAAGCTCCTGCGGGCCCGGGACATTGGGCATGGCCAGAGCATGCTCAAACCCCTGCTCCTGCTTGTGGAACGAAGCGCTCATGGTAAATATCGCCTCGCCGTTCTGCCGCGCGACCACCCTTCTGGTACAGAAACTTCCGCCATCGCGGATCTGATCCACCTGGTACAGGACCTTCCTCGCGGCCGTTCCTGCGCGAAGGAAATAACCATGCAGCGAATGAACTCGCCGATCGGCAACGCTCACATAGGCCGCACGCAGGGCCTGTGACAACACCTGACCGCCAAAGAGACGATACTGACCCCGGCTTTCGTTGCTGCCGAGAAACAGGTTGGTATCCACCCTTTCAAGATCCAGCAGCTCAAGAAGCGCTCTGACCCTGGTTTCACCCTGTTTTTGTTGTTTCACGTGCACCTTTCTTATTACTCGCCTTCACTACTGTCCGGAGATTCTACGTCGGTCCGGATGTAACTGACTGATACGGCAAATAAATATGGCGATCATGGCTGTTACCGATTTCAATTTGCGTAATGCTGTCGGATTTTTCCGGGAGCGGTTTTATGCATGCGGGAAAGCTGGTGTTCGCCCAATGGATGGATCATGTGCCACTGCACACGTTCCGGCGCTGCGTTGCCAAATACCCCAGTCGGTATCCAACACTCAGTTTCTCGCCTCTCGATCAGTTCCTGAGCATGGCATTCGCGCAGTTGACGTACCGCGAGAGCCTGCGGGATATCGAAACCTGCCTGCGGGCCAACTCGACCAAGCTCTATCACTTGGGGATTCGCGGTGGTATTGCGCGCAGCACATTGGCCGATGCCAACGAGAAGCGCGACTGGCGCATCTACCAGGACTTCGCCCTGAGCTTGATTCACATCGCACGCGGTCTCTATGCGCACGACAGCTTTGCGGTGGAGCTGGACAACACCGTCTACGCGCTGGATTCGAGCACCATCGACCTGTGTCTGAGCGTGTTTCCATGGGCGTGATTCCGCAAAACCAAGGCTGCCCTCAAGCTTCATACGCTGCTCGATTTGCGCGGCAACATTCCCAGCTTCATCCACATCTCGGATGGCAAGCTGCACGACGTGAACATCCTCGATCAGATCGCCTTCGAGGCCGGCAGTTTCTACATCATGGATCGCGGCTACGTCGACTTCGCGCGACTGTATGTCCTGCACCAGGCCCAGGCCTTCTTCGTCACACGCGCCAAGTCCAATCTGCAATTTCGCCGCGTCTACTCGCATCCCGTCGACAAGAGTACCGGC
>JAQBYL010000415.1 GCA_027622495.1 Pseudomonadota bacterium | reverse complement strand
CGGGGACGGACACGCGTGCTGGTAGAAGACGGCCTGACTGGTTATCGCCGTGCGACCAGTGATCGTCAGATTCCGGTGAGTGACTGCCCGATCCTGATGCCGCAGGTCAATGCAGCGCTTGGCGCTCTCAACGCATCCCAGCCCGTTGACGGTGAGTGGGAACTCGCGCTCGGAGAACCTGACTCAACGCATCCCGATGGGGTCCGGGTTTTACCCTTAATTGCCGGTCACGAGGCGGGTCCGCCCCTTGATATAACCGTTGGGCCCGATACGGTGCACATCGCCCCAGGTGGTTTCGCCCAGACCAACCCACTGCTGTTCGACACCCTGATTGATAGCGTTTGTGAGGCAACCGGTCAGGGCGCGCGGCTGCTCGAATTGTATGCCGGTTCCGGCTTCTTCACTTTGCCGCTGGCACGGCGTTTTACGAAAGTGATGGCCGTGGAGAGCAACGCAAAGGCAATCAGTTTTTTAAACAGCTCTGCGCGCGATGCCGGCCTGCGCGGTATCGAAGCCTGTGCTGAAGATGTCGAAACCTTCGTCTTGAGCGCACGTTGCACGCAATTCCTTGCGGGTGTGGTGTTCGTGGATCCACCCCGTGCTGGTCTGGGGGTTGAGGTGGTCCGGGCACTGTCAAAGCCGGGTCCGAAAAGGCTCGTGTATCTGTCGTGCGATGCGGCCACCCTGGCCCGGGATGTGGCGGGTTTGACTCAGGCAGAATGGAAGCTTATGTCGGTAACCGGCTATGACCTGTTCCCGCAGACCCCGCATGTGGAAGGACTGGTGGTTCTGGAACGCTGAATGGCACACAACCTGTGTCGCTTTCGCTTGCACGCCTGCCGTATAATCGCCGCCCTCCTGCGCCCGTAGCTCAGCTGGATAGAGTACTGGCCTCCGAAGCCAGGGGTCGCGCGTTCGAATCGCGCCGGGCGCGCCAGTTAAATCAGCAAACGCAATCTGAATTGATATCAGATCGAATCAAAATGCGGCACGAGTGCGGCAGCGCCTCACCGGTCCCACCGGCACCGGTAAAACTTGGCTTGCCTGTGCGCTGGGCAACCAAGCCTGTCGGCACGGTCAGTCAGTGCGTTACTTCCGGTTGCCGCGCTTGTTCGAGGCCTTACGTATCGCCCATGGCGACGGTAGCTATGCGCGGTTCATGACCCAACTGGTTTTAACGGGCCTATTCCACGGTCAGGTCTGGTATGGGTTTTCGGTCTGAGTTCCGCTCGCGACGGTGGTGATTGAGTTGAAGGGACGAATCGAGCGAATTGCGCACGCTGAATGGGGCTATTGCCGGGACTCTGATGCTGGCCGGATTTGGTCTGCTGGCGCTGGTGCTACTGCGTGACTCACCACAGAGCTGCGGCGTGGCCGTGGATGGTGACAATCTGTCAGACGTAGAGCTTGACGGTGAAGCAAGCCCGCCGACTCCGCCTGGTGCGACGCTTGCCGAAGCCGGACGTGACTCCACTAGCGGCGCTCGCTTACTTCTTTTTCCAATTCGGTTGTGGCCACCTGCGTCAACCTCAGCGCCAGCTGGCTGGCCGACCGCTCGCCGCTGAAACCTTTTCTGGTGGCGATGATAGTCGCTTTTGTCTGTGGTACCTGGGGATTGATCAATCTGGAGCAGGACTGGGGTTACTGGTTGATGGTGGTGGGTTTCGGCAGTGGTGGTGGACTGTGGGGCATGCTCTCGAATCTGGCCTTCGTGCGCCACTTCGGTCTGCTGCATCTGGGTGAAATCAGCGGCCTCAACACGTCTGTTACCGTCTTTGTCAGCGCCATCGGCCCGGTACTGTTCAGTGTCGGGAAGGATCTCAGCGGTTCTTACACTGCACCTGCCATGGTCTGTGTTGGTGGGCTGATTCTCCTGCTGGTGGCTTCTCTTGTTATCCGCAGCCCGGCTTCGCGTTGATCCTTCGGCTATTGTGGTTGTCGGATCATGGGCGTCATTACCGGTATGCTACCGGCGCGGATTTCTCCCATGATCTCGAAGCCGTGGCGCTGATAGAGCGAAATATTCAGCGGGTTGGAAGACTCCAGGTAAGCCGGGGACCCGGACTCGTCCAGCATTCGGGTAGCCTGTTTCATCAGCGCCGAGCCAAGCCCTCTGCCCTGATGATGGGCATCGACTCCGATCACCGGCAGATACCAGCAGTTCTCGTCGTGGGGATGATAGGCGGCCATCTGTGCCAGCAGTTCACCGAGTTCTTCCAGTTTCTCTGGTGCAAGATGCTCTGCCAGCACGGCACCCATCCGGTCCCCGTCACTTTCCACGCCCGGTGCCAGCCACATGGCGGCACCGCCAAAGTCCCCGGAGACGAAGGCGGTACCTCTGCCCACTGACGTACCAGCGAAGGCGTCAACGACAAGGGGAAAGCCTTTCAGGTAGGTGCCCGCATCCGGGAATATCCAGCGCATGATCGGGTCAGAACTGAACGCGAGGGTGACCGTGTGCAGCACGGGACCCAGCTCATCCGCGCTGGCGGTTCGGATTGTGGGCATGTCCATGAGGATTCCTCGTTCAGTGAAGTGATGACTGTGGCTATTTTACGCTGGTTCACGCGGCGGATGCTTCGAGAAAAGTTGTTTTAACGGGCCTATTCCACGGGCTTACAACTACTGGCCGATAGACGGGGTGTTGTGCAGCCCAACGTTGACATACTTTATATGGTATATATACTGTTTTCAGTATGTGGGAAGTGTATGAACATCGAAGGATCGACAAACAACTAGCGAAACTGCCGATAGATGTTCTAAAGCGGTATGAGAAGTGGAAAGACATTGTGGAGCTTTCTGGCCCATCGGGTCTAAGACTAATTCGTGGATTTCGAGACGAAGCACTACGAGGCGATTGGAAAGGGCATAGATCGTCCAGGCTTAACCAGCAGTATCGAGTGATCTATCGTGTCGTAGGAGATCAACTTCTCATCGAAGTAATTGAGGTTAATCCTCACGATTATCGGAGGAAAATCTAGAATGAAAAAATATGTTAAAGCCAAGAAACGAATTGAAGTTTCACCTGGCGAGTCTGTACGCATCCTAAGGGAACTTCAGGAACTCAGCCAGAACCAACTTTCAGAACTAACATCGATACCTCAATCCACAATATCAGCTATAGAACGTGATCGAATCAATTTAGGTGTTGAGCGAGCCAAGGTTCTTGGTCGGGCACTCCGTTGTCATCCTGCCGTACTAGTTTTTCCCGGATGGGATGTGTCCGCAGAAGCAGTTGCATAAAGATTAGGGATATGAGGCGCAAAATATAGAAAAACTGCAACGGTATGGAAACATCGCCGCATAGCGGTGAGATGACATATCTGGTCAAGGATGAATCCGTGATGCGTATAAATCAAAAATCAACTGGAATGATCCCGGAAGGGGTTTTTCTACAGCCACGTTATGCGTCATGAATTTGAACTGGGATGCCGTGGGTGCAATCGCTGAACTTGTAAGCGGTATTGGAGTTATTGCAACATTGATGTATCTCGCCTTGCAGATTCGACAAAACACAAAATCAGTCCGGGAGACAAATCTAAGAAGTCAAACCGACCGGGCAATTGGGCACTCTCGCTTTGTTGTATCGACGCCTGAAATGATGAACATTTTTCGTCGGGGATGTGCGAACTTAGACGAACTCACGCCGGACGAGCGTTGGAAAGTTGGTACCTTCCTGTTCTCGATGGTACAGGGCTGGCAGGAAGAGTTCCATTTACAGCCTTTTCCAATATGAAATGAGTCTGAAGGAGGGGCCGTGATTCCAATATGAAATGAGTCTAAAGCGCTGACTTTTCGTCCATGATGGTGGGATGAACATCATCATGAATATCAAGCAAATCAAGACGCTCGAGCAGATCGAGGACTTCCTTATCAGTGTGGGTACCGGAGAACCCGTACCGGTGCGTCGAGTACGCGATCAGGCTTACCTGCTCGCCCGTAAGTTGACCATGCTGGACCGCAACGCAGAGATAGAACGCTTTCGCGAAACACGGCAGTGGATCGATCTGGTGGAGGAGCTCGACGAGTTA
>JAQBYL010000414.1 GCA_027622495.1 Pseudomonadota bacterium | reverse complement strand
AGGTCACCGGTCGATAGAGGCTCGTTACACCAATACTTCCACCACCTCTTTAACCACCACTTAGAGAAATCGTCACGCGGGCCTTGACCCCGCGCAAAACACAGCGCTATCTTGAGGAGGTTCGCCGCAGTACTCGGAACAACTTCTTCTGCACCAACATAGGTGAGACAGTAGTGCCTGATACCAACGACGGTGTAGTAACAGCCGCCTTACAAGAGAGCCAGAATCTCTGGCCCTTTCTTATATACGCCCTGTCAGTTGCCGCCCTTCTCGCCCTTGTTCTGATCGCCTCGGCCATGATTGGCCAGCGTACAAAAAACACCCGCGCCACAGACATGCCATTCGAATCAGGTATTCTTTCTGTTGGAAGTGCCGACCAGACCCGTCTGACCATCGAGTTCTATCTGATCGCCATGTTCTTTGTGATCTTCGATCTGGAGACCATATTCATCTTTGCCTGGGCCGTTGCGTTCTTTGAACTCGGCTGGCGCGGCTACATCGGCGTCAGTGTTTTCATTGTTATTCTGCTTGTGGCTCTGGTTTATGAGTGGAAAACGGGCGCGCTCGACTGGGGTAAGTTGCGTAGACGTGCACGATCTGGTTACTCACTGGCTGACACACCCGACACGGCGAGCCGCGCCTGATGCGTTGGGAGCTTGTTAAAGTTCAACCCGGCGACAGCATGAGCGTCCCCGACAAGGTGTTCGACGCCCAGTTATCCAAGAGCATGATCCTCACAAAACTTGAAGACCTGATTGCCTGGAGTCGGTCCAACTCAATCTGGCCTTTTAATTTCGGGCTTTCCTGCTGCTATGTCGAAATGGCCACCGCCCTCACATCACGCCACGACATTTCGCGCTTTGGTGCTGAAGTCATTCGCGCAACACCCAGGCAAGCCGATCTGATTGTTATCTCGGGGACCGTGTTCCGCAAAATGGGCCCCGTTCTGCAACATCTTTACGAACAGATGCTGGAGCCGAAGTATGTAATTTCGATGGGTTCGTGCGCCAACTCCGGCGGCATGTTCGATGTTTACAGCGTGGTTCAGGGTGTCGACAAGTTCCTGCCAGTTGACGTGTATGTGCCCGGTTGTCCGCCTCGTCCCGAGGCGTTCATGCAGGGGCTGACCCTGCTTCAGGAAGCCGTCAAAAACCGGCGCGAACCAGTCAGCTGGATGATTGATGAAGGCGGACCCAGACGGGTGCCCAAAACTGATCCCCTGGCACAGCCGGGTCGAAGCCTTCGCGACGAGTTTACCCCTGCGCGCATGCGCGCAACCCATTTAGCCGAACCGGGAACGGTAGGTCATCCGCCATTGGCGAAAGACATGCTGGGCAGTCCCCGCGAAAGGGGGAACGAGTAAGGTAACATCTGATGTCTGAAGTCGCTGCAGTAGCACCCGATCACGCCTCATCCTCTGCCGTTCGAAGTCTTGTTGGACCCGATGCGCGGCAGCAGACAACTGTTGATGATATCGAAACCTGGTGGGTGCCCAAGCAGAACCTCGTAGACGTCATGCGCAGGTTAAAAACCGACCCTGACCACCGCTATGAGATGTTGTTTGATCTGTCGGCCATCGATGAGCGGGGCCGCCAGCACCGGGCAGGCCAGCCAGACTCCCAGTTCACCCTTTTCTACCACCTGATGTCGTTCACCAACAATAAAGATCTGCGGATCAAAGTTGCGCTCGACGAACAGGACTTTCAGGCGCCCTCCATCACCTCGGTCTGGCCTGCAGCGAACTGGTACGAGCGTGAAGCCTATGACATGTTCGGCATGCAGTTCAGCAATCATCCAAACCTGCGCCGCATCCTGACACCGCCGCTGTGGGAGGGTCACCCGCTCCGCAAAGAACATCCGGCCCGGGCAACCGAAATGGATCCCTTCAAGATGACGCCGGAGTTTCAGGAGGCGCAACAGCAGGAACTGCTTTTTGTGCCGGAAGAATGGGGCATGAGTACCGGTGCCAAACACACGGATTTCATGTTTCTGAACCTGGGCCCAAACCACCCCAGCGTGCACGGTGTATTCCGTATCGCCCTGCAGCTGGATGGTGAAATTGTTGTCGAAGCAGTACCCGATATCGGCTACCACCATCGCGCCTCAGAGAAGATGGCCGAGCGGCAGACGTGGCACACCTACATACCCTACACCGATCGTATCGATTACCTCGGTGGGGTCATGAACAACCTTCCCTACGTGATGAACGTTGAACGCCTGGCCGGGATCGTTGTGCCGGACCGCGCCAAAGTCATCCGCATCATGCTGGCCGAGTTCTTCCGGATCTCAAGTCATCTGGTTTTTTACGGTACTTTCGCTCAGGACGTGGGTCAGATGTCGCCGGTTTTCTATATGTTCATCGACCGTGAGCGGCTGCTGACCATTATCGAAGCCATCACCGGGGGACGCATGCATCCGGCCTGGTTCAGGATCGGCGGTGTTGCTCAGGATCTGCCGGAAGGCTGGGAGATCATGGTCCGGGATTTTCTCGACTACCTGCCTGCACGGCTCGATCACTACGGCGAGATGTCTCTTAAAAACAGCATCCTCAAACAGCGCACGGTCGGGGTGGGTGTCTACAATACGAAAGAAGCACTGGAGTGGGGGGTAACCGGTGCCGGGTTGCGCGCCACAGGTCTTGATTGGGACCTGCGGAAAAAACGCCCCTATGGTGGTTATGACCAGTTTGAATTCGACATCCCCACAGCCAACAACGGCGACTGTTACGACCGCTGTGTGGTGCGGGTTGAAGAGATCCGCCAGAGCCTGCGCATCATTCGCCAGTGTCTCGACAACATGCCTGCAGGGCCATACAAGGCCGATCATCCGCAGACGACACCCCCGCCGAAAGAGCGGACCATGCACGACATCGAAACCCTGATACAGCATTTTCTGAACGTCAGCTGGGGACCGGTGGTGCCACCGGGGGAATCCAGCACCATGGTCGAGGCCACCAAAGGTCTGAACTCTTACTACAGTGTGTCGGATGGTGGCGGCATGAGCTATCGCACCCGTATCCGCACCCCGTCTTTTCCCCATCTTCAGATGATCCCGTTGATCAGCCGCGGCTTCATGATCGCTGATCTGATCGCGATCATCGCCAGCATCGACTTCGTGATGGCGGACGTTGACAGATGAACACACACACAGAATTGATCCACACGCTTTCACCTGAAGAAACCGCAGCTATCGAAGCACAGATCGCACACCTTCCTGATCGTCAATCAGCGGCCATCGAGGCCCTGCAGATAGTGCAGCAGGCCCGCGGCTGGGTGTCGGACGAAAGCCTGAAGGCCACAGCACGACTGCTGGATATGAGCCCTGCTGCTCTGGACAGCATTGCGACTTTCTACAACCTGATCTTCCGCCAACCCGTTGGTCGGCATGTTGTGATGGTCTGCGACAGTGTGAGTTGTTATGTGATGGGGGGCGAAGCACTGGCCGGTGCAGTTAAAACCCACCTGGGGATCGACATGGGTGAGACCACAGCTGATGACCGTTTTACCCTGCTCCCCATTGTCTGTCTCGGCGCCTGTGACCGAGCACCACTCATGATGATCGACGATCAACTTGTATCGGGTCCCGAGCTTGCCGATCTCACAAACGTATTCGAGAGGTTTGCATGAAGCCATTAACAGAACGCATTGAGCGCTTCGGGCATGTGAGTCTCGACAACTATTTAGAGGCAGATGGTTACAAGGCTGCCCGAACGGCGTTAGCCATGACGCCCGTTGAGGTACAGAACCTGGTCAAAGACGCCAATCTGCGCGGTCGAGGCGGCGCCGGATTTCCCACCGGGGTCAAATGGAGTTTCGTGCCGATCGGTGACAAGGCCACACCCGGGCTGCGATACCTTGTGTGCAATGCCGATGAGATGGAGCCCGGCACATTCAAAGATCGTTACCTGATCGAGCGCGATCCGCATCTGCTGGTGGAAGGCATGCTGATCGCTGCCTACGCAATCCAGGCAGAGGTGGCCTATGTGTTTCTGCGTGGCGAATACCACGAGCCGTTCCGCGCATTGAGTGAGGC
>JAQBYL010000413.1 GCA_027622495.1 Pseudomonadota bacterium | reverse complement strand
AACCAGTCTCCCACGGCGAGTTTTACCACCACCCGCACCACCGGCCCGGCTCCACTGACCGTGGGTCTGGACGCAGGGGGATCCACCGACAGCGATGGAAACATCGTCCGTTATGCCTGGACCATCGAAGATGTGGGTGGATCCAGCACGTCCATCGGCGAAACCACACTGTACATCTTCTCCCAGCCTGGCGATTTCCGGGTCAGCCTCACCGTCACCGACGATGATGGTGCAACCGGCACGCGCAGCATCCTGATCAGCGTTCAAAGCATCTCTGCCACCGCAAGCCTGTCTGGTACCATCCAGATTCTGGCCAGCAGCGCCGCCGACAGTGACGTGGCAGACAGTCTGACCACACCGGTTTCGAACAACAGTTTCAGCGAGGCTCAGTCAGTTCCTAACCCGCTCACCCTCGGTGGTTTTGTTAACGAGCCCGGATCCGGCCAAGCTTCCGGGAATTCGTTTACCAGCGGTGATGAGAGCGACTTCTTCAGGATTGATCTGGCAGGGGACGAACTGCTTGTCCTGGCCATCGCTGATGTGGACGATGCTGATCTGGACCTGTGGCTGTGGGACGAAAATCAAGACCTCGTGGACAGCTCTCTGGGCGCAAGCGAAACAGAGTCACTGGTTGTAAACGCCCCTGGCACATACTTCATTGAAGTGAACGCCTGGTCTGGCGCCAGCAACTACACCCTCGGTGTTGGCCAGAACCTGACGACCAGCACCCGCGCCATCCGTTTGAGCGATGACTTTGTGGTCGATGATCTGATCGTAAAACACCGCGGTGCGGATCCTGAAAGGTTGGCGCTGACAAGAGCATTCACGGCATCGGCGGCAGGACCGGACCTGTGGCGGATGGCGCAACCGAGCCTGACGCTGCAGCGCCTCGCCAGGCGAACCGGTCGCCGGGTGGGTCTGCCGGTTCACGGTCGCATGTCTGCCGTGATGGCCCGTAAAGCGGCTGTCCTGCTCGCCGCGAAGAATCTGAATACTCAAGGCGACATCATTCACGCCGAACCGAACCTCATATACCAGGCGAACCTCGAGCCAGACGACACCTTCTACGGTCTGCAATGGCATTACCGGAACATCGGCCTGCCTGTGGCCTGGGACACTACCACCGGATCGCGTGATGTAATCGTTGCAGTGCTCGACACCGGCATGCTTCTGCAGCATCCGGATCTTGCTGGTCAGTTCGTCCCCGGCTACGACTTCATCAGCAATGTATCGCAGGCGAACGATGGTGATGGAATCGACAGCAATCCCGACGACCCCGGCGATCTGGATTATAGCAGTGCCAGCTCCTTTCACGGAACGCATGTAGGCGGAACCGTTGGTGCTGCCTCCAACAACGGCGACGGTGTAGCGGGTGTTGCCTGGGATACCGCGCTCATGCCAATACGCGTGCTCGGCATTGGTGGCGGAACCACCTACGACATCATTCAGGGGATGCGTTTTGCCGCAGGGCTTTCAAATGATTCCGGCACCCTGCCGGCACAGCGGGCCGACATCATCAACATGAGCTTCGGCGCACCAATGGCAACACAAGCGGCGCAGGATGCAATCAACGCTGTACGCGCACAAGGCGTGATCGTTATCGCGGCGGCTGGGAATGCCTCAACATCCATGCCCAGTTATCCTGCTGCGTACAATGGTGTTGTCTCGGTGAGTGCAACAACAATCTCTAACACCCTGGCACCCTATTCCAACACCGGCACCACGATCGATGTCGCCGCGCCCGGTGGCAACAATTCGACCGATATCAACGGTGATGGTATCCCCGACGGTGTAGTCAGCACAGTGGGGGAAGATGGCTCATCCGGCCCGATCCGCTTTCGCTACAGCGCTGCATCCGGCACATCCATGGCGGCACCGCACGTTGCCGGCGTGGCAGCGTTGATGAAGGCAGTTCATCCCGGTTTAACACCGCAGCAGTTCGACAACGCTCTGCAGTCCATAACCGACGATCTGGGCCTGCCCGGGCGGGATAACAACTTCGGGCACGGCCTGATCAACGCCCGCAAGGCGGTCAGTGAGGCACAGTTGCTGGCCAGCGGTTCAGGTACTGATCCAGGTCCGCTTCTTGTCGTCTCTCCGGGATCTCTGAACTACGGCGGGGTCGATACCGTGAACGATATAGAGGTCAGGAATAACGGAACCGGAGCGCTGACGGTGTCCAGTGTCACTGCAAATCAACCCTGGCTGTCTGTTGTCAACGTTGACATGTCTTCTGACGGCCTGGGCAGGTACCGATTGACGATAAACCGGACCGGTCTCAGCGACGGCATCTATAACGCGACCGTGGTCGTTTCTTCAGATGCCGGTTCTGATGACATACCGGTGCGAATGCAGGTTGCTGGTACAAATGAGAGTGCTGATGCAGGGCTGCACTACGTGATCCTGGTGGATGCGACCGGAAATAATGTAGGCGAGACAGAAGTGGTCAGCGCATCCAATGGTGTGTATGTCTACACCTTCACCAACATCCCCTACGGTCAGTATGAGATCTTCGCCGGGACCGACCTCGACGACGATTTTTTCCTGTGCGACGCGGGCGAGGCATGCGGAACCTATCCCAATCTTGACTCCCCGGAATTTGTCTCGGTCAATGGCGACTTGAGCGGCCTGGATTTTCTGAGCGGGTTCCGTCTTAATCTGACTGAGTTCACCAGCCTCAACCCGACCGGGACACCCGATGAGTCTAAGAAACCATCGATCAGTGTGAAAAAGCAAAGCACCGAAAACACGGACCAACCGTCACGCAATGAATAGATTTACGAGTATGGCCTCTGGTGCCACCTTACTTTGCCTGGCCGGTTGCACTAACCAATCACTCGATGTCAGCGAAGTCATGACCTACCACGACTGCCGAAATCTGACTGCAGGCGTGCACAAGATCAGTTTTGAAGATCTCGCCGGGTTGCGCGGATCTCAATTTGTGGACGGTCCGCCGGATCGCACACCGGTCGAAACACCCGAAGATCTGACTTTGATCGCCATCTCAAAAGGTGATCAGCCAACGCCGGGTTATAGTCTTACGCTCGCTGATCCAATCAGCAGCAGCGACGGCAGGACAGCACGCATAACCCTTGTGTGGTCTTCACCACCAGAAGATGCAGTTCTTGCTCAGGTGATGACCCACCCGTGCCTGGTGATCAGTGTGCGCGGGGCGGCAGACACGCTTGAGGTGAGTGACCAGATGGGGCTGATTGGTCGTCTCGACCTGCCTCAATAACTGGTTAAAAAGTCCACGGCCGCCTCTGCACGCAGGTGAACACTCTGTTTGTAAGCATCCAGATCCATCTGCCGGTTTTCACCCATCGCACCAACCAGATAGCGTTTGTACACACCCTGCCCGATCGCCCCGAGACGCCAGTGTGAAAAAGCCCGGTAGTAATTGATCTGGCTGAGATCCCGACCGGTCGCCTGTGTGTATCGACTGCAGATCCGTGCTCTGGTGGAGAACCCGCCGATCGAGGTGGCGGTTGCTACCTCGGGCTTGTCTTCCGGCTCGACCCAGGCGTTAAGAAGGTAACCAACATCCGCGAGCGGATCACCGAGCGTACACAACTCCCAATCCAGTAGCGCCTTGATCCGACCATCACCAACGATCATGTTTCCCAACCGGTAGTCACCGTGGGCGATCGACGCACCGATCTGCTCCGGCATCCGCTCATTAAGGAGCCGCGCGGCTTCTTCCATTTCTGGAATCTCATGGGTTTTAGTCGCTTCCCATTGTTTGTTCCAGCGCTTCAGCTGACGTGCAATGTAAGCTTCCTTGCGACCCAGATCACCCAGACCCACCTCATCTGGATCAATCGCATGCAGGCTTGCCAGCACATCAACCACATTGTGCGACAACAGTTCCCGCTGAGCATGCGGGAAGCGAGCGGCAGTTTCGGCGTCGTGAAGAACCGGCCCTTCAACAAAACCCATAATGTAAAACGGTGCGCCGTTCACTTCGTTGTCGGTACACACACCCATGACCGGTGGAACCGGCACGTCGCTGCCTGCAAGCGCAGCAACAATCCGGGCTTCACGGCTCATGTC
>JAQBYL010000412.1 GCA_027622495.1 Pseudomonadota bacterium | reverse complement strand
CGTCACGCTCGGTGGTTAAAATATCGCTCGCCTCAATAAATGCATCTGCCGCTGTGATAATTTCTACATGTCCATAAAGGTCAGTAAGATGCGTGCGGCTTTCTCACCGCCTTGAGCGCCGCAATCATAGCACTGATGTTGACTATCACTATGCAGGCCAAGGCGAAATGGGTGCAGGTCTGGTGGGGTACATTCCATTTTTTAATCGCTTATAGCATCACCGTGCTTAAAACTTTCCAGAAGTCTCCACGAAAAATCACTCTTTTTAGTAATTCTCATCCCCTCACTCTGCCAGAAGAGTGGCCATCGCGATGGCCACAGCCGCCTGGGTCGGATCGATGACAGGTATACCAAGTTCGGCCTCAAGACCTGCGCGATGCCGCGCCATTCCAGCACAACCAAGGATCACAGCCCCCGCACCCTGCACCTGAAGGGCGCGGCCCGTTTCAACCAGTCTCTCAAACGTCTTTTGCCCGCGAACGGATTCATCTACGCTCATATTCAATGGTATTTCAGCCGCCAGCCTATGCAACACACCCATCCGCGCCATGACGCGGCGGTGCCGGGCAACTGATGCCTCTGCAATAGCAATAATCCCAAACAAATCCACCCGCGCCATGGCCGTCAACACACCACATTCCTGAATTCCTAAAACTGGGCGTTTACTCACAGACCGGCAGGCATCCAACCCAGGATCAGAATAACAGGCGATCACAAAAGCCCCCGCATCTTGCCGCGCCTGCACAAGTTTGGCTAGCGGCATGACCACGCTGTCAGAATCTAGCTGGCTTTCAATCCCAAATGGCCCTTCGGCTAAGGTTAGGCATTCGATGGCAGGCCCTGTGGGAAAACGGAATTTCTGAAGCGCGTCACTCAACCCTTTCGTCACAACTTGGTTTGAGTTGGGGTTGATGACAACAATAGGGCCACTCATGATAGAACCTCTGCGCCAAATTTACGGGTCCGATTGGTTTCGGCCAAACGCGTACCCGACATACCCGTGAGATCTGTGCGGTCCCTTGCGATGAAGGCGCCGTCACCCGGTTTTGCCATCAGCGCACCATTATCCACGATCCTCTTCCCTCGACCAAGCACAGTCACCGGCCAACCGGTAATTTCCATGCCCTCAAAGGGGTTATAATCCATATTATCATGCATTTCTCCTACCACGCGCACCTCTTCAGGATCCCAGATCGCTATATCTGCATCGGCCCCGACCGAAATGGTGCCCTTGCGCGGGTGCATCCCGTATAGTCGCGCGGCATTAGTCGAGGACAACGCGACGAACTGGTTCAGCCCGATCCGTCGCTTCAACACCCCTTCTGAGAACATCAACGGCAGTCGCATTTCGATACCGGGCATCCCGTTAGCAATCTTGCGAAAGTCCACGTCTCGGCCGGCCGCAAATTTTCCGGTGCCGTCAAACCGATAGGGGGCGTGATCCGATGACACGACGCTGAAGGTTCCCGCACTGATATGCTGCCATAGAATTTCCTGGGTGGCATGATCGCGCAAGGGAGGCGAGCATATGTATTTCGCACCTTCCATGCCTGGACGGTCAAGGTCATCGTGCGTCAGAAACAGATATTGCGGGCAAGTCTCGCCAAAGACAAAAGCGCCTCTAGCACGAGCTTCGGCAACAGATGCGGCGCCACCTGGAGTGGACACATGCACAATCATCAACGGGGCATTCACTAGCCCAGCAAGGCTGATCGCGCGGTTGATCGCCTCTTCCTCCGCGAGGGCAGGCCGAGCCAGCGCGTGATAGCGCGGCGCGACACACCCATTTTTCACCAAGCTGTTGGCCATGAAAGTCAGCATGTCATGGTTTTCCGCATGCACCATTGTTAGCCCGCCGTGCTTGCTCGCAACGGACAGAATGTCTAGGAACTGTGCATCGCTGATCCGTGTCGCATATGTCATGAAAACCTTGAAACTTGTAACCCCGCGATCAAAAGCCTCTGGAAGCTCTTGCAAAACAGCAGGGGTGGGGTCGGTCAAGATCAGGTGATAGGAATAATCGATGACGGATTTGGATGCTGCCCGACTGTCGTAGGTTTCCAACGTTTGAGCAATACTTTCAGCCTTCTTCTGCGCGGCGAATGGTATAAAGCAAGAGTTTCCGCCAAAGGCGGCAGATATGGACCCGCTTTCATAGTCATCCGCGCTCATCAGGCCCATGCCGCTTTCCTGCGCGATATGGCAATGAGCCTCGATTCCACCGGGAAGGACAAGCTTTCCGGTGGCGTCGATGACATCTTCCCCGATCAAATCGTTACCAACTGTGGCGATCAAGCCATCGCGGATCCCGATGTCGGCCTTGAAAGTTTCAGAGGCAGTGGCAATCGTACCACCACTTATGACCAAATCGTAGTTTTCCATGTCTCGCCTTCATCCTTTATTAAGTCTTGCGTGGTTGTGGAATTGTGTGGGTTTTGATGTCTTCAACTCGACCATATCGATCGCCAAAAAGCCGTGCCACGGGATAGTTACCGCCCCAATTCACATGCATCGTCTCTAGATCAATAAGCCCGTCGCGGGACGCAAGGCCAACAGCACGGCCTAACAAAATACAACGTTCCGCACTTAACGACAGGGCCATCAAGCGCACGCATTCGATTGCCACCGCAGCCTTAGCAAAACGTGGCGGCGTCACCTTGACAGAGGGAACAAGGTCCAGACCAAGAACTTTTGGTTCGCTCTCATCGGATGGGTAGGCGGCGGCAGTGGCCACCATTGCCTCTACATCATCGAGAGTTGGGATATTCACAACAAACTCTTCATTGGCGTCGATGTTGCACTCTGTGTCTTTGCGAGATCCGTCTGCGCGCCTTTCCAGCCCAAGGATCACGAGTGCTGGGTCTTGCCCAAAGACGTTAAAAAAAGAAAACGGCGCGGCGTTGACCAGGCCATCTTTGTTGACCGTCGTAACCCAGGCGATTGGGCGCGGGATCACCACCGCCGTCAGCAGCTTGTAACGCTCTTGCGCGGTGAGCGCGTCGAGATCAAGGTTAACGGCCATCAGTCTGGCAGTTCCACGCCGGTCTGTTCACAAATCCGGGCGTAGTGTTCAATTCTCCGGTGTCGGCCAAAATCAAACACCGTGGATTTTCCGAAGTTACAGGCATCCATGTCGCAGGCATGAATAATCAACTCGTCTCCCTCTCCACTGGCACGCGCAACAACATAACCGTTGGGGTCCACGATGATGCTGCCTGCCATCAGCGGATGACTATCTTCATCCCCCGCCTTGGCCACGCCCACCACCCATGTGGAATTTTGATAGGCCCCCGATGTCATCGACAAGTCAGAATGATATAGACGCCGCTCCAGTGCTTCACCAGCCAATTGGCTGTTCAGCGAGGGCGTATTGTATCCCAGCATGACCAGTTCCACCCCCTGAAGCCCCATCACCCGGTACACCTCTGGCCAGCGCCTATCATTGCAGATGCACATGCCCATGATCGCATCCATATTGCGCCAGACCGGAAAACCCAGATCACCGGGTGCGAAATACCGCTTTTCAAGATGTTGAAAGGCACGTTCGGTGTCGAATTCAGAATGCCCCGGCAAATGGACCTTGCGGTATTTTCCAATAATATTTGCCTCACTGTCTGTAAGGATAGAGGTATTGAAATACTGGCCCTCTGCCGTGGCTTCGGCGTAGCCAAAACTGATTGCGATCCCAGCCGAGCGGGCTGCAGTGAATAGGGGGGCTGTGGCGTCATTGGGCATTGCATGTTCAAACCAGCCATCCACTTCAGACTGATCTTCCATGTACCAGCGAGGAAAGAAGGTGGTCAGGCAAAGTTCTGGAAAAACAACCAAATCACAGCCCGCAACTTTTGCCTGCGACAGCAGCTTTAACATGCGTTCCACCACAGCCTCGCGGCTGTCGGCCTTCTGGATTGGTCCCATTTGGGCCCCACCAATAACTATCTCGCGCATTTGAAAGCTCTCCTAAATGTCAGGTTGCAAGGCTTCGACCTAAACGGCTGACCAGCCGCACAAAAGGCCAAAGAAGAATAAGGTAGACCAAACCAGCCAAAATGATG
>JAQBYL010000411.1 GCA_027622495.1 Pseudomonadota bacterium | reverse complement strand
AATTAAGCTCAACAAGCCAGTGGCCATTGTCTTTGCGCACAAAAACATCGGGCGTAATGTAGTTGAGCCGTTCGGTTGAAACAGCCGATCCCGGCCGCGGATTCAGGGACTGGATGAGGTCCGCGACCTTGGTCAGATCCACGTCGGTCAACCGGGTACGCCGTTTGAGGGTTGCGAAATCTTTGGCTGCCAGCAGGTCCAGGTGCTCGGTAACGAGGCAGATCGCCTGTTCCCGCCAACGGGTGTTTTCCGGCAGAGCTTCCAGCTGAATTCTCAAGCAATCACCCAGATCCCGTGCGCATACCCCGGTGGGGTCGAAGTGCTGGAGCAGCTTCAGTACCGCTTCAACCTGATCCTGTTCGATCTCGAGGACAGGGTCGAAGCTTTCGGTCATCGCCTCCACAGTCTGGCTGAGCATCCCGTCGGGGTCACACGAGTCGATGATGGTAAAGGCGATCACCCGATCGACTTCACTCAGTGTGGTCATATTCAACTGCCAGCGAAGATGATCCTGCAGTGATTCTTCGCTTGAGTTGGTGCTGTCCATGTCCCAGTCGCTATCAGAACCCGTGCTGCTGGATGTGGTGGTCTGAGGTTCGTATACGTCGTCCCAGGAACTGTCTACCGGAAGCTCTTCCGGCATGGGCAGTTCGATTTCGCTTGAGACGGTGGATGTTTCGTCTTCGTCGTTCTGCTTTGCTGTGCTGAGGTCGGTGGGATCAATGGTGTCGAGGCTATCGAGGCTGGAGTCCGGGCTGTCCTCGTCCAGTTCCAGCATCGGGTTGGCTTCGACTGCATCCTGGATCTCCTGTTTTAAGTCCAGTGCAGACAGTTGCAGCAGACGAATCGCCTGTTGCAACTGAGGCGTCATCGTCAGCTGCGCTCCGAGCTTTAACGAAAGAATCTGTTTCATCGATGCCAAATTATAGCCGAAATCCGGGTGTCGGTTTTCCGCCTATAGAGTAAATCCCTCTCCAAGGTATACGTTGCGCACAGTCTCATTGGCAAGGATAGAATCTGGCTTGCCGTCGGCAATCAGCTGCCCGCCAGGTCCGACAATGTACGCCCGATCACAGATGTCAAGGGTGTCACGCACATTGTGATCGGTAATCAGAATTCCGATCCCGCGCCGGGCCAGCCCTTTGATTTCCTGTTTGATGTCACCCATGGATATGGGGTCGACACCGGCGAAAGGTTCGTCGAGCAGAATAAACGTCGGTTCACTGGCAAGTGCCCGGGCGATTTCGAGCCGGCGCCGCTCACCACCGGACAGGCGTTCCCCCATCGTGTTGCGAACGCCGCCGAGATTGAATTCATCGAGCAGGTGTTCCAGCCGTTCGCGCCGTTCGGATCGCGTCAGGTCTCGACGCAGTTGCAGGATCGCCATGATGTTGTCGGCGGCACTCAAGCGCCGGAAGACGCTGGCCTCTTGCGGTAAATAGCCGATGCCTGCCCGGGCCCGGGTATGCATCTGGGTATTGCTCAGATTACGGCCATCCAGCCTGATCTCGCCTGCATCGGCTTTGAGCAGCCCTACAATCAGGTAGAACGTGGTGGTCTTGCCGGAGCCGTTCGGGCCGAGCAACCCGACAATTTCGCCACTCGCAACGGTCAGGCTGACATTGTCGACGGCGACCTTGCCCGGATATTCCTTGCGCAGATTGGTTGCTTTGAGCTCCGCCATTCAGTCTTCTGGCCCACCGGCATCGCGGATGGCTGCGGGTTGAATGACCATGCGTACAGGTTTCCTGTCTGCAGATGTGGCTTTGACTTTGCCTTCGACGATGTCGTAGGTGATCAGGTCGCTGCGGATCCGGTTGCCCTGTTGAACCAGTTCGGCTTTGCCCTGCAGGTCCATCTGCTCAGCCTGAGGGTGATAGACGATTGTATTGGCATGCGCGTGGACGTTTCCCTGGCTGTCTTCAAGGGTCTGCTGATACTCCGCCGGTGTACCAACCGCGGTGATGCGAACGACCTTTTTACCGTCGTACTTGACGGTCATCCGTTCGGCTTTAAGGTCCAGGGATCCCTGTTGGACCGCGACTGCGCCGTAGTAGATGACTTCCTGATCGGTCTGATTGATTTCGGCGTCCTGCGCCTCGATCAGAATCGGTTGTTCAGCGTCCTCTCGCAGCGCCCAGGCTGGGGCTGCAAGCGACAGGATTAACGCCACACCTGTGAATCGGAGCAGGCTACCTGAGATTCTGCGGGTGGACGGTTGTCTGTACTTTGGAACCGGGCGTTGAAAACAACTTGAGTAGTCCACCTTGCAGGTCACCTTGCATTCCTTGGGCCAGGGTCTGGCCGATATCGGTGTCGATGGTAACACTGACGTCGGTTTCGACGAACTGACGGCCAGGATAGATTGTCATTGCCTGTGATCGCAGCGTAACCCGCGACTGGAGGTTGGTGGTGTCCATAACGACATCGCCGCTTAAGTAAACCACCTCTTCGGACCCGTTTTGTCCGGCACTGTCTTTTCCGGATACCGGCAGCATTTCAACCCGGCCGGTCTGCGCCTTAATGTCCCAGGGATGGGTTGGGTCGTTGTACAACAGCAGGTGCGGTCGGGTGAGTTCGGTGCTGGCCCGATCCTCAAAATGCAGGATCTGCTCGGATGAAAGTTCATAATGCAGCAGACCGTTGTGCTGGTACTGGGTGATCTTTGCGTTGCGCAGATACAGATCAGGTTCGGTCCTCAGCGCTTCGGGTATGGTTACAGAGCTTGAGTCTTCGGTCCACGGTGCAAGGTAAATCACTATCGCAAACAACCCAAGGGTCAGACCGATTGCGACAAGGAGGTTTTTCATCTGATGGGTTAGAAGTGTTAGTAAGGCCAGCGGCCGTGTGCACTCAGCAACATCTGACAGACTTCGCTGGCAACGCCTTCGCCACCGGATCTGACCGTTACAACGTCTGCTCTGGCTCTGGCTGCCGGATGACCATTCGGCACACTGATGGCCAGACCAACCAGGTCGAACAGAGGGATGTCCGGCAGATCGTCACCCACGTGAGCCAGCTGTTCGGATGTTAGTGAAAGCTTGGTTAACAAGTCTTCAAACGCTTCCTTTTTATGTTCTATGCCCTGGTACAGATGCCTGATCCCAAGTTCCGCACACCTGCGTTCAACCATGGTTGAACGTCGGCCGGTGATGATGGCCACTTCAATGCTGTTGTTGATCAGCATTTTTATTGCGCTGCCGTCCTGAACGCTGAATGCCTTGAGTTCGCGCCCATCGTCGGTGTAGATAATCCGCCCGTCGGTCAAGACACCATCCACATCAAATATCACTGCGCGGATGGCGGCTGCTTTTTCAGCAACCTGGTGCGCAAGGTGGCGCTCCTGATCAGGCATGGTGAACCAGCACTGCATTGTAGCCAATCCACGCCAGGCACATGACCACCCCTTCGAACCGGGTGATGACGGCCCTTGAATTTATACCGTAGGCGAACAGAGCCAGCAGCAGGGTCAGAGCCAGCATCATTCCACCATCACGCCACAGACCTGCCATATCAATAGTTGTGGTGCTGATCAGGCCAGGTATTGCGAGCACAGCGAGAATGTTCAGTATGTTGGATCCGACGACGTTGCCGATGGCGATGTCTGGATGACCTTTCATTGCAGAACCCACGGTTGCCGCGAGCTCCGGCAGACTGGTCCCCACTGCAACAATGGTCAGACCAATGATCATGTCATCAACACCCAACTCGCGACCAGACCAGAAGTTGCGCACTGGCGACCAGGATGGCCAGACCAACCAGCAGCCAGGTGGTGGCAACTGCATTGGTCATATCAGGAAGGTCATCAAGTTCCTCCGTAATGCTGCCGGTTATGGCATCGTCCTGACTGTTGGAATGGGTATGGATGAGCAGGTAGAGAATGATGGCGAGACCGGTAAGCAGGATAAAGCCATCCCAGAAATCCAGTTCCACATCGAACAAAAGAACCAACGCGAGGACCGTAGCGCCGATCAGCCAGGGGAGTTCGGCGCGAAGCACGGTCTGCGAGAAAGGCAGCGGTGCAATGATCGCGGTGACACCCAGCACCAGACCGA
>JAQBYL010000410.1 GCA_027622495.1 Pseudomonadota bacterium | reverse complement strand
CAGGCCACCCAGCACTCGTCGCGCGATCGCATGCAGTCGGCAAAAATACCCCGTGTCCACGGAAACGCATAGGCGCGTACCTCATTGGCCAGCACATCGTTCAGATCTGCCATGCCCATGGGGCGGAACCAGATTATCTGGTCTTCTGGATTTGCAGCCATAAGCGTTTTTTTGCGTCAATATCGCCCGCCAGTTGCTTGAGGGGCGGCAGAACGACGATCTGCGACCTGTCAGAAAGACTTTGCACGTTCTGCGCCAGATCGTCCGTGACCAGGACCACAGTCCCCTTGACGTTCTGCAGCTGCTTTTCAACAAACGCGCAGACTGCCCGCGTTCGGTCACCACTCACAACCCGACCGCCGATGCGCTGCGGCCAGTCGAAATTCAGTTTCGACGGTGCCTGTGACCAGGTCCCGCTCGCAGCACAGACAATGTCCTGGGCAAAGCGCAATTCGCGCTCCCCTTCGGGGGCGAGGGCCACCAGAACCGCACCATCGATTGCGAAGCAGACGAAATGCAGCGGCTGCAGATTCGCCGGATCTTCGGTTTTAACTTCTTCCTTGACGGTTGCGGCTTGAACCTGATCCTCCGCAGGACCATCAAGCGGTTCACTGTTGACCGGCAGTGGCAGTGGATCGGTGGACGATCGCCTGCCATACCACACGGTAATCCCCATGCGCTCAAGCAGCTGCGTCTTTCTGGCGTCAATCCGGCCCATGTTCTTGCGTTGATACCTGATTCTACGAGGGTTTCTGATGTTAGCATTCTACGAAAGCGAGCAGTGGATGCCAAAAACATGAAGTACCAGACCGACGACATACGCATCACCGGCATGGAAGAAGTGATCGCTCCGGCCGCCCTGATGAGCGAAATCCCCATCACACCACAGGCGTCCGAGCTGATCTTTTCCACCCGCCAGCAGATCTCGAAAATCCTGCATGGGCGCGACAATCGCCTGCTCGCCATCGTGGGACCCTGTTCGATCCATGATCCCGTTGCCGCGTTGGAGTATGCCGAGCGGCTGGCTGAACAGGCTAAGAACCTGAAAGAACAGCTCCTGATCATCATGCGTGTGTATTTCGAAAAACCGCGCACAACGGTTGGCTGGAAGGGTCTGATCAACGACCCCAACCTGAACAATTCCTACGACATCAATCAGGGCCTTCGGATTGCCCGGGGCTTGCTCGGCAACATTGTGGCAAGAGGTCTGGGAACGGGGACTGAATACCTTGATCCGATATCGCCCCAATACGTTGGAGACCTTGTCAGCTGGGGAGCGATCGGCGCCCGGACCACAGAAAGTCAGATCCATCGGCAGCTCGCATCCGGGCTGTCATGCCCGATTGGCTTCAAGAACAGCACCGATGGATCTATTCAGGTCGCTGTGGATGCCATCGGATCGGCGGGTCACCCGCAGATTTTTATTTAAGTCACCAAGGCAGGCCGGTCGGCAATATTTTCCACCGAAGGAAACGAAGACTGCCACGTCATCCTGCGGGGCGGTGGCGGAAAAACCAACTTCGACAACCCGTCGGTGCACTACGCCTCGCGCCTTCTGGAACAAGCGGGTGTCTGCAACCGCGTCATGATCGACATGAGCCACGCCAACAGCAGCAGGGACTACCGCAAGCAGAACCAGGTCTGCACAAACATATGCGATCAACTCCGTGAGGGCGAAGATCGCATTCTCGGCGTGATGATCGAGAGCAATCTCATTGAAGGCAGCCAGAAGATCAAACCGCTGGACAAGATGACCTACGGTCAGAGTGTGACAGATGCCTGTATCGGCTGGGGTGACACGGTCAAATGTCTGACCTCCCTGGCAGAAGCAAGCGCGATCCGGATGGGCTGATTGTCTGGATCTGCAACCGACAGTTGCAGACCCAGAGAACTAACCAGTCCGCCGTAAGGAAAGCGTGTACCAGATGCGTTCACCCAGTAGGAATGCCAGCACCACGCTATAGAGCACGACCTCACCAAACCCCTCCCGGGTCTGCCAGATCGCGTGCAGCAGACCCAGCAGCGCAGCACCGTAAACCAGCCGGTGCAGTTTCTGCCAGTTTCTTCTCAGTCTGCGTTGCCAACCCGTGGTGGACGTCAACGCAAGTGGAATCAGCATCAGAAGTGCTGCAAGACCAGCGGTGATGTAGGGTCGCTCCGTGAAATCCTCCAGGAAAAGCGACCAGTCGAACTGGACCAGAAAACCAAGATACGCCAGAAAATGGCTGCACAGGTACGCAAATGCGAAGAGGCCAATCATCCGCCGGTAGCGGATGATGTGCGCCTTGCCGGTCAAACGCCTCACGCTCGACACCATGAGGCTCAGCAACAGCATGCGGATTCCCCAGGTACCGAGGAAATGAACTACCGCTTCACCAGGGTCGGCACCGAGCACGCTGCCAGGGTCGAAGAGTTCCATGCAGATGGCATACGCAAGCCAGCCGAATGGCGAGGCGAGAACAAGAAAAAGGGCGGGCTTCAGAAATTTCTGCGCAGGTCCATCCCGGCGTACAGGGAGGCGACCTGATCCGCATAACCATTGAACGGTAACGTCGGTATGCGATTCTGATTCAACAGACTGCTCGGCAGACGCCGTTCACTCGCCTGGCTCCAGCGAGGGTGCGCCACCGCCGGGTTCACGTTGCCGTAAAACCCGTATTCGTTCGGCGCTAACACATTCCAGGTGTTTTTCGGTTGGCGCGCCGTAAAGTGAATTTTCACAATCGACTTCACGCTCTTGAAGCCATATTTCCAGGGCACCATCAGACGCCACGGGGCACCGTTCTGATTGGGCAGATCTTTTCCGTATAACCCTGTAGCCATCAACGTGAGCGGATGGTAGGCCTCATCCATGCGCAGACCTTCGATGTATGGCCAGTCGATACCGCTGAACAGGGATCGCTGACCACGCATTTCGGAGGGCCGCTCCAGAGTCGTGAACTCCACATACTGCGCATTTCCGTTCGGCTCGAACTGCTCGAGCACTGATTTCATTTCGATGCCCGACCAGGGAATCACCATGGACCAGGCTTCTACACAGCGGAATCGATAGATACGCTCTTCGACGCTCAGACCTTTGATGATGTCGGAAAGATCAAACTTGCCGGTTTTTGCAGCCTCACCACTGACCATGACTTCCCAGGGCTGAGTAGACATGGTGTGCGCATGCTGCGCAGGGTCGGCTTTGTCCATGCCGAATTCATAAAAATTATTGTAAGAGGTTGCAATCCGTTCAGGGGTTAGGTCGTCACCAGGCTGCAGCGCAGCTTGCGCCATCTGCTGGCCACTGACGGCGAGAGCAGAATGCGAAAACCCCGCAGTCGCGAGTAAACCGCCGCCTATGGCCAGGTCTTTAACGAACTCACGGCGGGATCGGTAAACCGACTCGGGGGTAATTTCGCTTGATCGGATATCGTCGGGTTTTCTGATGAGCACTATGCGCCTCCCTGGATGAACTGGAACGTTTGAGTATCAGACTTCTCCATCGTTCCCCGATTTACGCGACCATTGCCACAACGCCTGCAGGGGACCAGACAACGCATAACCAATCGACATGGTCAACAACACCTTGGGTGGGTCGGCAAGAACCAGGGCAAAGCCAAGCACAACCAGCACCAGCGTAACGAACGGCACACGCCCTTTTACGCTGAAAAGTTTTGGTGAGAAGTAACTAAAGTTCGAAACCATCAGTAATGCAGCGATGGCCACCAGCACTCCCATCGCCGATGCGGCACCCACAGATGGCGAACCGGCCAGACTGTCATGCCAGACCCACACCGCGCAGGCGACCATGGCGGCGGCAGAGGGCGAAGCAAGGCCAGTAAACGATTCGTTGTCACCTTTGGTGTTGTAGCGCGCAAGCCGCAAAGCAGCACAGGCCATATACAGAAATGTGACCACCCAGCCAACCTGGCCGAGAGAAGCAAGACCCCACGAGAACGCAACCAGTGCTGGTGCCACACCGAAAGCCACCATATCGGACAAGCTGTCGTACTGTGCGCCAAACGCACTTTCGGTGCGGGTCCAGCGGGCGACCCGGCCGTCTGCTGTGTCCAGCGCAATG
>JAQBYL010000409.1 GCA_027622495.1 Pseudomonadota bacterium | reverse complement strand
TGCCGATCCCCGTCGACTGAAACCGGGGCAGGTGACTCGTCTTCAGACCGAGCATGGCAGCCGCCCGGTGACCATCGTCAAAGTCGGCAGCAAGATGGTTGACGTGGATCTCAACCACCCGCATGCCGGTGCGACGCTGCGGTTCAACATCCACATCCATGCCGTTCGTAAAGCCACACGCGAAGAACTCAGTCATGGGCACGCCCATGGCAGTCATGGTGCCCACTGAACATTCGAAACGGAAAAACGCATGAATAAACTCAAAGGCCGCACTGCCCTGATCACCGGTGCAAGCCGCGGGATCGGTCGAGCCATCGCAGAACGCTTTGCGGCAGAAGGGGCCAACGTCGCCATCAATTACACAAACAACCGCGAGGCGGCGCAGGAAGTGCTGGAGGCGGTATCTGCACACGGCGGCAAAGCCGCAATCTATCAGGCAGACGTCGCTGATGAGAGCGCCACAGACGCAATGATTGAAGCCGCCATCGCGACCTTCGGCCAGATCGACATTCTGGTCAACAACGCCGGCCTCGGTTCGGCAGCAATCAACCGACCTGCCATTGCCGATGCGACCAACGAACAGTGGTCGACGCTTCTGAACGTGAATCTGTGGGGACCGATCTATCTTTGTCGAAAGCTGGTGCCGCACATGCGCCGCGCACCACGCAGCGATGTCCTCATGCTTTCATCTATCGCCGCGCAGTCTCTCAACCCTGGTTTTGGCGTGTACGCGGTGAGCAAAGCGGCCCTCGAAGCCATGGCCCATACCCTGGCGAGAGAAGAAAAAGCCTCCGGTATGCGGGTCAACATCATTGCCCCCGGGCTTGTGGACACCGACATGGGCAGACGCATTGTTGCGGCCACCTCAGGCGGCGCATCCATCACCGACATGCAGGCCAATCTGCCGTTCGGTTTTGTCTGCACGCCGGATGACATCGCCGCGACGGCGCTGCACCTGTGCTCGGAAGATGGCCGTTACATCACCAATCGGCGCATCACGATTTCCGGGGACTGAAGGTTTAAGAGCTCCCTAGCGGCTGGTGGCAGAAACCAGCCAGCAGGCAGCTTGCAGATCCAGACCGTCAGACGTCATGTGAGCACTGAGGGCATCCCGCACGGCCCTGAGTGCTTTATCCCGCTCCTCGCCTTGCAGTTCAGCCAGAGCACGGGCAATCGGCCCGATTTCACCCTGAAAGCGAATCACTTCATCAAGGTTATCCCCCAGATGCAGATTCGTGGTCGCTCCCTCCACGCGCACATTGGCAAACCCTGCCTGTGTCAGAACATCGATCAGGTAGTCGCGATCTGCAAACGCAAATGGACCCGGCGCCCGCGGATCGGCGGACGGCGGTGCTGTCAGAAACGGTTGCAGCGCCCGTGCGGCAATAGACATCCACGGGTTGGCCGAAGGTGCCTGCCAGCAGATGAACACCATCCGCCCGTCATCGGTCAAAGCCGTCCGCAGGTTTTTGAATGCACCGATCGGATCGGCAAAGAACATGACCCCGAAGCGCGAAAAAAGCAGGGGGTGGTCCGGGGTGTAGGCTTGCGTTGCGGCATCGGTTTTCGAAAATGCAAGATCCTTGCGACCCTTGGCACGTTCCTTTGCCCGATCCAGCATCGGCTCGGATATGTCGACACCCCACACTGCGGCGCCGCGTTGCGCCATGGCTACCGAAGTATCGCCACACCCGCAACCCACATCAATGGCACGCTCACCAGGTTGCGGGTTGGCCTTGTCGATGGCAATCGCTGACAGAGGGGCAAGCATCACATCCATCTGAACCTGCGCATCCGCCCAGGTCCGCCCTGCCTGGCCATTCCAGAATTCAATCTGAGCTTCGTTGTCTGCGCCTGCCATACTTTTCTCCTCAGTTCGTTGTCGCCAGTATCGCCAATGATCTGGTCCACGGGAAGTTCAATGCCGAATCCAGGCGGCCCTTGCCGTTGCGGGTAAAAAAACCTATAACAATTTTTTTAGGCAAAACGGGTGACGTGCTATGGCAAACCCCCTGATTCTCTACGGCGTACCTTTCTCACAACCCGTTCGCGCTGTGATGTGGCTCATGCTCTACAAGCATCTGCCGTTCGAAATGGTGCTGATCAACCCGGGATCAAAAGGCGATACAGGCAGTCGTAATCCCGCCTATCTGGCCAAGAATCCCGGCGGCACCATTCCCACCATCGAAGAGCCAGACACTCATTTCGTGCTGGGCGAAGCGCACGCCATCATGTGCTATCTGAGCAATAAACATGGCTGGACGGATGTTTACCCTTCAGATCATCAGAGCCGCGCCAGAGTGGACTGGTATCTGCACTATCATCATCGCAATGTGCGCGATGCCTCGGTGGGTCTGGTCGCACCTCGAATCCGCAAAGATCTGAACATCCCACAGGCGACACAACAGGCAGCACAGTCGACCCTTACGAATGCGCTCAACGCGCTTGATCGGGGCTGGCTGGCTGACACACAGTTTCTGACAGGCAACCGCGTCACGCTTGCCGACTTCGCCGCTTATGTGGAGATCGGGCAGTTGCAGCCCTGCTTCACCAACGTGTTCGACCTGTCGCCATTCCCGAATGTAGAACGTTGGCTTGCTGACATGCAGCAGATCGACGGCCACGATGTAGTACACACGGTTCTGGCAGAACTCGGTGACATCAGCGTGAACGAACCCACCATGGAGACGATCAGGAACGCTAACAAGAATGCACTCAGGGCGTTGAAGCTGAAGCTTGCAGAAATAAGCTGAAGCGGGCTTTTCTTTACCAGATGGCTACTGGTTAACTGCAGTAGTCATCATAAGAAAGCCGGTAAACGCTGCATTGTTCGGCGACAGCGATGGGTCAACCTTGGCCTTCATTGCCTGAATCGCATCACGATAACCTGCGTAAAAGGCCCAGGTCGGGCGCGGGTGATAGACCAGGTCTTCAAGCTCAAACTGACGGATAACGTTTTTAGTGGTGGTCGGTTTGACGAACACTTCTGTCTGCGGCCGATAGTAAAGCAGACAGATCGTGATCAGACTCCACTTGGCAAGCTTTGCTTCGGTCAGCACGTCAATCACATCCTGAAAGCCTTTTTCCTGCTTGCCATGCAGCAATCGCTCGAACCCATCGCGAAGGAAGGTCCGATCGTCTCTGCCAAGGCCGTTCACGTAATCTCGGAATTTGGGCTTTTCGAACATCGACACCATCGATGAACGCGATACGATCTTCACAATGTCGTCGAGAACCCCGGCCTGATTGGCGAACTTCTTTTTGGTCAACGCCGTTGCGGCATATTCCGCCAGCTTGCCGACATTGTGCTTTTTGCCGATTTTCTGCATTTCTTCGCTTGCAAAACCACCCGGATACCGGTGTAGAAACAGAGATTCGGCTTCGCGTAGTTTTTTCAGATTCATTCGTTGCCTTTGACGAGGTGGAAGGAACTCGCCCGGGGCAAGTTTTGACCTCGAGCATATATACCTGATGTAATCTGATCCAGCACGTGAGCGAGGTTATTGCACCGTGAGTAACATGATCATTCATCCCATAGCCGATAAAGTCTTCGGCGCTATCGCCACCGGTGTTCGTCTGAACAATCTCAGCGACAACCAGTTCGATGAGATCAAGAGCGCGTTTCTAACCTATGGTTTTCTGGTCTTTCCGGATCAGTTTCTTTCTGACGAAGAAAACAGCGCCTTCGGCAAACGATTCGGCAAACTTGAATTCGGTGGCTACCCGATGGCCAACCAGGAGAGAGACGCCAACGGTGAATACACCGGCATCATCCCCATCGAAACCCAGCGCATGCGATCCAACATCGGCAACGAAGCCTGGCATACCGACTCCACCTACCAGCCCATCAGCAGCAAGTGTGCAATGCTTTCAGCCATCACCGTTCCAGACAAAGACGGTGAGACCGACCTTGCCGATATGCGGGCAGGCTATGCGGCCCTTGATCAGGCAACAAAGGATCGCATTGAACATCTGAGCGCCTATCACTCAACCCAGTTCTCGCAGGCCAATGATGTTGGTGATTTTCCACCCATGAAAGAAGGCACCATCTATCACGGCGAGGCTTA
>JAQBYL010000408.1 GCA_027622495.1 Pseudomonadota bacterium | reverse complement strand
CGCCGCCGGTGCTACCATTCCACCGATTGCACCGGCAACCGGCAGGACCAGTTGACTGCGATCAGACAACTCGCCTTCCACCAGCTCGCGCTTGAGCTCCAGACCGATCAGAAAGAAAAACACCGCCATCCAGAGATCGTTGATCCACAGCAATGCCGGCTTCGCAATACTGAACTGAGCGATACGGATTTCGCCGGTGATGTTGAGCAGCATGTCGTAGTAGACGGCAAGTGGTGAATTGGCACAGATCATGGCCAGCACCGCTGCACTGATCAGCAGGATGCCACCGGCAGCTTCGTTGCTCAGGAACTTCCTAATCGATTCGGTAATCATTTACTTCCTTGTTTCGGATCAGGTCGTGGGTTGCTTATACCAGAGAATCCAACGCGTGGCCGAGCGCTTCTACTGTTGACGCCCGATAGGGGTTCCGCAGGGTAAAGAGCACTGTATCCACCCCCGCCTCAATCAACTCCACTGCATTGCCCACCGACACCGAAGGGTGCTCATCGGCGGGGAGCGCAATCTGCACCGAGCACTCTATCTGGGTCAGGTCTCTGTTGACGGCGTCGCAGTGTCTGGCAAGCACCTGTTTTTTTGCGACAAATTGATCGGGGGAAGCAAACGGCAGATTCCAGTGGTCTGCGTAGAGCGCCGCGATCCGCAAGGTACGTTTTTCTCCACCACCGCCAATCACAATCGGCGGACTGCGCTCCTCGTTACTCTGAGGGCCTTTGGGCTCACATCGCGCCTCATCGAGCTTGAAGTATTCACCTTGAAAAGAAGTGGCTTCATTAGCTAACAGCGATCTGACCACCGCGACACTTTCTTCAAAACGATCCATCCGCTGCTTCATCGGCAGCAGATCGATGCCGTAGGCAGCACATTCATCCTGATGCCAACCTGCGCCAAGACCCAGATTCAAACGCCCCTGCGAAATAATGTCGAGTGTTGCCGCCATGTTCGCGATGACCGCTGGATGGCGATAGGGCGTACCCTGAACCATGCAGCCAACCCTCACGCGCGAGGTTGCACATGCAAGCGCGGTCAGTGTTACCCAGGCTTCCATACAGGGGCCGTTCGGATCGCCCACAAGCGGATAAAAATGATCGAAATTCCAGCAACTCGAGAACACTTCAATCTGATCAGTGACCTTCCAAACATCGAGCATGTCCTGCCACGTGCAGTGCTGGGGTGGAGTTTTGATACCAAATTTCACGAAGGTCTCCTGTAAGTCAGGGTCCGACTAACTTGTCGCGTACGACTTTGAGCTGCGCATCTGTTACCCCAGCAGATTTAAGGTATGCGTCAACCCCACCGTACTCATTCACTAAGAACGCAAGCGTCAACGCCATGGTCTGCGCATCGCAATGGCGCTGCCACTGGCCTGGCGCTTTAGCATCGATGGGATTCACCGCGTGAGATTTCAGATAGGTCGATGTCAGTTCAAAATCAGCACAGATCACATCACCCGGCACACCGGCCACGGAGAGCAGGATGGCGGCGACCAGACCAGTCCGGTCCTTGCCTGAACGGCAGTGAAACGCGTATCCGACATCAGGGCTGTCGGCAAACGTCGTCATGATTTGCGCCATCACAAAACCAGATTTCTCAAGCCCACTGCAGTACAGATCAGCAAGCTTTCGTGCAGGTGACGCTCTCCGATCGGGTGATCGATAGTCATCAAACCGATCCCCCCAGAAATCATGGCGCAGAAATCGGACCTCATCCGATGTGGCAAACACATTGGGTTTGTCGGCCACCTCCCACTCCATGCGCAGATCGATGACGGTAGTGATGCCGTAGTCGAGCAGGGTGCGCTGATCGGCGGGTGTCAGATCGAACATATCGCCGCATCGCACAAAGCGCCGCCACTGCGTCTGCCCACCATCGCGCGTGCTGTAACCACCCAGATCCCGAACGTTCTCACCTTTCTGCAGGGTCAGAGCGCGCGCGGGGTGATGTGTTTGCTGCATGTGTCTTTCGTTGTTACGTGAAAGCCGGGGAGTATACACAGCATTTTTAAACTCCAAAGACCATGATAGGGTTCGATGAGGCCCGTTCAACGGTTCGGCAGAGTGCTGCTTATGGCGTTACTAAGTAGCAGGTCGCATCAGCCATACGACGAAGTCGCCGATCTGTTCATAAACCCAGTTCAGCCCACCCTCCCACCAACCGGGCGAACTGTTCTGCTGCTCCCACACCTGGTTTGATGTGCTGATCAGATAAGCGTGAATATCATCCGCGTCGGTCTCGGTCAGGACGTTACTGAAGCTGACCATACCAATACCACTGTACACCCCACCCAGAACGATCTCTTTGAATATGCCGTGCGTTGCGTTGTTGATGTAGCGCAGATCTTTCACAGCGCCACTGTTGCCGAAACCGGGCCCGTGACAACGACCACAGTGTTCAACATACAGATCCGTGCCACGCACGATGGATTGCGCATCTGCGGCTGACGGCGGTGGTGGTTCCAACAACATCGGCAGGACTTGCGCGACCGGATGACTCGCTCTGCCGCCCAGCTTGTACACGAGCAAGCGGCTGGTGCCATTCGAATTGACCACCTGCGGAAGCGCTATGCCTCCCACGCCACCCCACCCTGCCAGCAGGGCAATGTACTGCTCGCCATCGATCGCGTAGGTAACGGGTGGTGCGACCACCCCGGTTCCAGTCCGGGTTTCCCACAGCAACGATCCATCGGACGCGTTGTATGCAACCAGACGGCCATCGCCGGTACCCTGAAAAACCAGGCCAGATCGTGTGGTGAGCACCCCACCGTTCCACAGGGTCTGATGATCTACCCGCCAGCGCTCCTGCTGAAGCACCGGGTCCCAGGCGACAAGCCGGCCTCTCATCAGTTTTTTGAATATCGTCTGCAGCATGGCTGTCGGCATGTCACTGAATCCACCGCCCTTGCCAAACGCTTCTGCCTGACCCAGATTCCACTGACCTGGTCGATAGGTAAAATCCGGATCGGTGCTGAACTGCTGCATGGCATCGATAACAGGGATGTACACGAGACCGGCACCCTTGTTGTACGCCATGGGTTGCCAGTTGTGACCGCCAAATGCCGCTGGTGCAGTGGTCTGGGCATCGACCGAGTGATCTGCATTTTCGGTTTCAACCGGTCGACCGCTTTCCAGATCGACGTGACTGGCCCACGACACCGGCACATAGTTGTCGGCCGAGACCAGTTCGCCGGTTGCTCGATCCAGCACATAGAAGAAGCCGTTCTTTGGTGCCTGCATCAGCACTTTGCGGGGTTTGTTACGAATCGAAAGCTCAGCAAGGATAATGTGCTGGGTGGCGGTGTAGTCCCAGGTGTCGGCCGGTGTGGTCTGATAGTGCCACACGTACTCACCGGTATCGGCCTTGAGCGCAACAATGGAGGACAGAAACAGATTGTCCCCGCCTTGCGGACTGCGGACCCAGCGATTCCACGGCGACCCATTGCCGACACCGATGTAGAGCAGATTCAGATCCGGATCAAACGCCATTGAATCCCACACCGTGCCACCGCCGCCGGTTTTCCAGTAGACGTCGCCGGTCCAGGTTTTTGCCGCCATCCGCATGGTTTCGGTTTCGTACGGTTCGGCCGGATCACCGGGTACCGTATAGAAACGCCAGATCTGTTCGCCGGTCAATGCATCAAAAGCAGAAACATAGCCGCGCACGCCATACTCGGCCCCACCGTTGCCAATGATGATCATGCCATTCACCGCACGCGGTGCACCGGTGATGGTGTAAGGCCGATCGGGATCGATGGTCAGCGTTTCCCACAGCACACGACCATCTGACCGATCCAGCGCGATCAGCCGACCATCGAGCGTTCCGACGTAGATACTGGTCCCCCAGGCGGCCACCCCACGATTGACCACATCGCAACAGGCATTTACCCCCCATGCCCGCGGCACCTGCGGATCAAAGCGCCACAGCAGTTCGCCAGTGGCAGCATTGTGAGCAAACACCTGACTCCAGCTGGTGGTGGTATAGATGACTCCATCCACAACAAGCGGTGAAGCTTCCAGCCCCCGCGTTGTACCGGTATCGAAATACCAGGCAAG
>JAQBYL010000407.1 GCA_027622495.1 Pseudomonadota bacterium | reverse complement strand
CGCCCGACTGCAACCTTCAGACAGGGTCGACTACGAGCGTCTGCTGTCTTACGGTGAAAATACCGCCGGCAGACTGATGGATCGCGCGGTCGATGCAATCCGCGTGGGCCAGCCGGTACTCGAGACACTGCAGCATGTCCGCCAGTCCGGTCTACGCCGGCTGCGAACCCTGTATGTGGTCGATGGCGACAACAAACTGGCGGCCAGGGTAGACGTTCAGGACCTGGCCCTGGCCGATCGTGGCGACATCATCGATCAGTATTTCAAACCGCTTCAGGCAGTCGTTACCGCGACCGACCCGCGCGATGAGATCGTTGAGCTTCTGGACACACACCGGACCGACTCCATCCCAGTGGTCGACGTGGAAGGTCGGTTGATCGGTGTTGTACGCTATGGGCAGTTGTTTTCGTCCATCGAGGATGTGGCTTCAGCCGATATGCTGACCATGGTGGGGGCGAGTGCAGACGAGCGGGTGAGTTCGACACCACTGTTTTCCATCAAACGGCGTCTGCCGTGGCTGCATATCAATTTGCTGACTGCGTTTCTGGCGGCGGCTGTGGTTGGCTTGTTCGAAGATCTGATCGCTCAGTTTACGGCACTTGCAGTTCTGCTGCCGGTGGTCGCAGGCCAATCGGGGAACTCCGGATCCCAGGCTCTGGCTGTGACCATTCGCGGGTTAGCGTTGAAAGAAATCGGTACCCGACAGTGGCGATCGGTGCTGGGAAAGGAATTCCTGGTAGGTCTGGTGAATGGTTCGGTTTTAGCTGTGACGTGCGGGGCCGGTGTTTATCTGTGGAGTGCATCCATCGGTCTGTCGGTGGTGATCGCGGTGGCGATGGTCCTGTCAATGGTGGCTGCTGGAATCTCCGGCGCACTGGTTCCGGTTGTACTGACTCGCCTCGGTCAGGACCCGGCCACAGCGTCATCGATCATCCTGACCACCGTCACCGATGTGGCCGGTTTCTTTTCCTTCCTGGGGACGGCAACTGCCCTTTCGTTCATGTTGTAGAGATCAGGTCGGCGGTGGTGGATCTGACCTGTGTACACCACGGCGCATTGATTTGAAGGTCTTCTCCAGCATGTCGACACCTACCAGGATGGCGACGACCAGCACTGCAAGAATAATCGGGGTGGTGAAATAGCCGAATCCGACGGCGGCTCCCAGGCCCGCAAGCATCCAGATGGCAGCAGCAGAGGTGACCCCCATCACAACCCCTTCGCGCGACATCATGACCCCAGCGCCAAGAAAACCGATGCCAGCACGCGCGAAGGGGTTGTGATGGGGGTCACTTGTCCGAGCACGCGACTGGGATCGCTCTCAGGACCTGTCAGGCTGACACCCAGTTTGATGAACAGGTAAGTTCCGAGGCAGATCAGTGCCGAGGTGCGAACTCCGACTGCCTTACCCGCAATCTGACGCTCGAGACCAATGACCGATCCTGCAATTATTGAGGTCAGCACACCCAGCCAGCTCAAGGGTTCAATTGAAAGATATTCCACGACTTTCTCCGGTGATTTTCGTGCGCGGTCGAGATAAAGCGCGGGATGATAGGTGGCTTCAGAAAGGACTGCCAGTGGTGTGTTCGTTACCCCTGGCTGAACACGTGCGACGACTTGTCAGTGAGTGCGCGACAACATCAGAGCCTGTTCGATCGCGGTCCGGTATCTGCCTGGCGACACCTTTGTCAGCGTGACCTGCTCGCAGCCGTTAAAGTGGGCGAAATCGCCTATCGCTTCGGCAAAGGCGTCGGCAAAACCGGCATCAACGGCGTGTTCAATGAATACCCCTTTGAGTTCCAGTTCACCCCGCTCCCGGTGTGCCTTGGCATCGACCCTGCCAACAAAACGATCGCGGTAGGTTATTGGCAGACAGAAGTAGCCGAACCGGCGGTTTTCGGCTTTGACGTAGCATTCGATCTGGTAGTCAAAATCGAAAATGGATACTCCGCGATGGCGCAGAATCAGCGCGTTGTCGAAAGGCGAGAGGATCCGCACGCTGGCGGGCGCCTGGGCCGCTCGCGTATCGAGCATTTCAGCATAGCCAAACCAGCTGGCCCCGTCGGCGGTTTTCAGGGTGATCACCTGACCCTCGTCCATCAGCTGATCCAGATAAATTTTGACCGCTGCGCGGATGGTTGGACCTTTTCGCAGGTGGGTGAAGGACTTGAGAGTGGCGAAACCGTTCGCCCGGAGAGTGGTATCGACCAGATAGGCGGCGTGGTCGCTGATGCTGGGTGTGGTTGTTGGGATGTCGGATGGCAGGCAGTGCTCGGTCAGATCATAGGTCTTCTGAAAGCCTTCGCGGCCGCTGACCATCAGATCACCCTGCATGAACAGCTGTTCAAGGGCGCGTTTGGTCGGGTTCCAGTTCCACCAGCCCGGGTCAGCACCTGGAGGTGGATCGGACTCGAAATCCCGTGATCGCACCGGACCTTCGGCGCGGATCTGATCGAGTACGCGCTTCATGAGTCTGGTATCGCGACTGCGTACCCAGCGCTCCTCACCCTTGCGCATGGCCTGCATGCGGATGCGTGCATGTGCATAGTCACGCATGGGCAGATATGCGGCGGCGTGGTACCAGTATTCGAAGACCTTGCGTTGCTTGATCAACCTGTCGAGATGTGCCGGCTCATAGTTGGGTACCCGTGAACGTAGAACATGGTGATGCGCGCGCGCGACCACCGAGATCGTGTCGATCTGCACGTAGCCGATGTGTTCGATGGCCTTGAGGGTTGCACCAATACCGCGCCCGAAAGGTGCCTTTTTCAAGAGCCCCTGGCGCTCAAGAGCAAGACGCCTGAGTCGACTCAAGGGATACGTGGTTGCCGGAGGTTTCGCCATTGGTCAGAATCAGTTGGTCTGCACAGATGAGTAAATGTACATGAGCCGCACTGGCGTGTGGATGGCCATCGCCATCTTTGCCTGCAACACCGTTGCCTTCAATACCGGGTATGCGACCGCGCCGGAAGCCATCCATGGCGCAAATGGCATGGTGGCTTCGCGCTCGCAGATCGCCTCGGTGGTGGGTGCAACGATACTGAGTGAAGGTGGCAACGCCATCGATGCGGCGGTTGCGGTGGGGTTTGCGCTGGCGGTGACGTACCCTTCCGCTGGTAATCTGGCGGGGGGTGGATTCATGCTGATCCGCCTGGCCGATGGAACTGTTGTTGCCAATGACCATCGCGAAACTGCGCCAGCGGCGGCCTCGCGGGACATGTACCTGGATGCCGAAGGCAACCTGATCAAAGGCCGATCCACCGAGACTCATCTTGCAGTGGGAGTGCCGGGAACGGTGCATGGTCTGCTCACGGTGCTCGAGCGCTACGGCACCATGGACCGTGCAGAGGTAATCAAACCGGCTGAAAACCTGGCCAATCGTGGCTTCATGCTGCCGCGCGACATGGCTCTCGATATCGCCCGTCGTGCGTCACTGTTTGCCCAGCATCCTGGCAGTAAAAAACAGTTCTCGGCACCGGATGGGACACCCTTCAAACCGGGCGATGTGTTCGTTCAGAAAGATCTGGGCGAAACGCTGAAAGCGATCCGTGTGAAAGGAATTGCGGGGTTCTATGAGGATCGCATTGCCGACCTTCTGGTGGCCGAAATGGAACGCGGTGGTGGCCTGATTACCCTTAAGGATCTGGCCGATTACCGCAGTGTGTGGCGAACGCCGCTGGAGGGCACCTATCGCGGGCATAAGATCGTGTCCATGCCGCCGCCGTCATCGGGGGGTGTGTTGCTCATACAGATGTTGAACATGCTCGAGCCTTATGACGTGAAGAGCATGGGTTATGGCAGTGCCGACGCCATTCACCTGCTCATCGAGGCCGAGCGTCGCGCCTATGCCGACCGGGCTGAACATCTGGGGGACTCGGACTTCTACCCGGTTCCGGTGGAGCAGATGATCAGCAAAGCCTATGCGGCCAAACGTTTTTCTGATTTTAATGCGCTCAAGGCAACCCGGTCGGACGCGGTTGGTGCGGGCGAGGTCCCCTGGGAAAGTCCCGACACGACCCACGCCTCGGTGATCGACAGGCATGGCAACGCGGTGTCATATACCACCACCCTGAACACC
>JAQBYL010000406.1 GCA_027622495.1 Pseudomonadota bacterium | reverse complement strand
TTGGCGGAACGTGGTAAACGGCGCTTAAAAAAACTAGCGGATGGCTAACAATCTCTGGATCTCGTTTGGCGCAAACGACCGCATGCTTGAAGTGAAATACTCGATCGCCGCGTCAAACTTGGCCTCTGGCGCTTTCACAATCAGGGTAAACAATCGAATGCCTGGTTCTTCTACAAAGAGATAGATACGCCGTTCTTTCAGCGATTCCGGCTCTCTCCCCCACACCAGTGTCGCTATCCCGTAAGTCCAGTTATCCCGCCTGTTCACGGAAGTTTCGAGAAGTTCCAGGATCTTCACGGCATCAATCTCGGGGTCAATCCGCTCGTGCAGGAACGCATCGATATCTGAAGGGACGCTGGGCACGACCTGGTGAGTGATCTGCAGCATCGGCGGTGCATTGCTTTCATCGTCTTTGACGAAAACATATGCAGATGAGTCAACGACCCCTTCCGGCAGATCGAGTGAAAAGCCTCCGCCCTGAAAATTCATAGATCGCCCAGTGTCCTGTCCGGAAAGGACACTACGCTTTCTGCCAGGCGTCTTTGTCCAGATTCGGCCAGCTGATCTGGCACTCTCCCGGGTCGATTCCATCAATGCGGGCAAAACCGTTGGAATCAAGCGAACCCTTCGTCACTGATCCGTCAGGCAGGGTAATTTCGTAGCGTTCACCGGCGATGGGTTTATCGGCTTCGTCGATCAATTCGATTTCGATCCAGCTGAGTTTCTCCTTCTTGCTTTCTTCGCTTGAGTCACTGGCCGCACCTGCGCCGCCAGACTGAGCAGGCTTGAATGGTTTCACCTTTTGCGATCCGTACTTACCGGCCTTTTTCTTCTGTTGCTCGGCCTTCATCTTTTCGACTACACCGGGATCTGCTTCATCAGCTTCAAGTGCTGCATCCGGCTTTGCCGGTTTGATGGGATCGATCGCTTTACCTTGTTTGGGTTTCACCTTAAGAACTCCAGACCACTCTTTTAGTTGATTTTGACCAGTGGACCCTGAACGGTCACCATCGCCCCACCTTTGACGGTGTTGCTGGCGCCGGCTTCTAAATCCACGTTTATACCGGCCTTTATCTTGGTATTCATCCCGCTTTCTTCTGTGAGGTTCATCCCCGCGTCGATCACAATGTCGCCCTTTGTACCGATCTTGATACCGGAGGCTTCGATGGCGATAAATGAATCTCCAACCTTGATGGTGATGTTGGTGGTGGCTTCGATGCAGATGTTGGTTGCTTTGATGTACAGATCATCCGCCACCACCTCGGAGTGATTTTTGTTGAACTTCTCGGAGACATCGCCGGCGACAACGATAGACAGGCTTTCACCGATATCGGTGTTCTGCTTGCCGATAATCTTCAGATGCCGGTCCTTACCGATTTCTTCGGTGTGGTCCAGATCGATCTTTTCACTGCGGTTCGCTTCCACGTGTTCGAGCTTATCGTTCTTAACGATCAGGTGGCTATCGTGGCCGATGTATTCGAAGTGGTCGTTTTCAATCCGGATATCCTGATTCTTCTGCGCGTGGATGAAAATCTGCTCTTCGTCTTTTTTATCTTCGAAGCGGATTTCATTGAAGCCACCACCGCCCAGGCTTGAATTGGTTTTGACACCAGACATGGTTTTGTTTGCAGGCAATTCGTAGGGTGGCATGTTGTCGCCGTTGTACACGCGCCCGGTGATGATCGGCTGGTCGGGATCACCTTCCAGGAACTCGACCAGAACTTCCTGACCGATTCTGGGCAGCCACACAGAACCCCACTTCTGACCAGCCAGCGACTGGATCACACGTATCCAGCAGGAACTGGTGTCATCGGCTTTGCTGTAGCGGTCCCAATGAAATTTGACCTTTACCCGGCCAAATTCGTCGGTCCAGATTTCGTTACCGGCCTTGCCTACAACGACCGCACTCTGCGGGCCCATGATCTCCGGTTTTGGGGTGCGCCGCGGCGATCGGTAGGTCTGACCGGAGTGGATTGCTTCAACAGTGCAACGTACCTGCTGGGAGGGTCCGCCTGCGGTGTTCTCATACGCATCACCGGTCAGCTGATAGCTGGTATTGACGATGAGGTACTCGCGATTCTGATCATCCCGTGGAAACCCGGTCAGATTGAAGAGGCCACCGGTCTCAAGGCCTCGGACGTCACCGAACCCCTGGGTGATCTCAAAGCCGGAACTCAGCTCCTCCAGCCGCGATAGCGCATACTGCTCGCCGTCGGTGGTTTTGTAGTAGTCGCCGGGGTAGTCATAGATTTCAAATGAAGCCGCGTCATGGGTCCTTGAGACATTCCGGCGTACCACCATCGAGGGTTTCGGCTTCTTGAAATCGAAGCTGTTCAACACATAGGCGGTTGGTTGCAGATTGTGCCCGAATGACCATTCTCACAGGCTGTCCCGCTCCCGGAGAGCGGTCTGGGAAGGCGGAAAATAGGGGATCTCTTCGTAGCCAGCTGATTTTTCATGCGAGCTCAGAGAATCGGCAAAAACCAGGGTGTGTTTGCCATTGGTGTGTTTGAAATAGTAGTAGATGCCTTCGTGTTCCATGAGCCGGCTGACGAAGTCGAAGTCGGTCTCGCGGTACTGCACGCAGTATTCCCAGGTCCGATAAGTCTGGCTGAGCTTTTCTTCAAAATCTGAGAAGCCATGGTCGCGGAAGATCTGTTTGATGATGTCGGGAACCGTGAGTTCCTGAAAGATTCGACAGTCCGAAGTTCGCGTCAGAAACCACAGCCAGGGGCGCAGACTGATTCGATACTTGCTCAGAAGCCCGGTGTTGGGCAGCGTGTGAAAGGCGCTGACATAGCCGTTGAAATAACGGGTTCCTTCGGTTTCTTTCTCGAGCCTGATGGTGATGTTTTTACCCAGCAGATCCAGCCCTTTGATTTCAGGGTCTTCGCTCAGAGCCACGACCTCATATTCAAAGAGACGCCCCAGGCGTTCCTGCGTGACCAGTTCTGCGAGCACCAGCACATCGTCCCCCAGAGGGGTGCCCATACTGATGGCACGCGTTTCTTGCTGGATTCTCGCCACAAAACCTTCCTTGCTCAGACCCGGAAATTGAAATCGATTCTACGCAAATTTACTCACGACTTGGGCCTTTTTGTTGCGCGCGTTGCGGTTGTGCTGCGGGTAAGCGCCCCTGTGCTGCTCAGTTCAAATTCATCCAGGTCCTGTGCCAGAAACAGGTTGCCCGCATACGCGTTGCGAGCTTCCGCAGCAACGTCGTGAATGCTCGGTGATCTGGCAGCATGAGATCCAAAGCGTGCACTGAAGTGGGTCAGAACCAGGTTCGGTAGATTTACTGAATGAGCGAAGCGGGCGACCTGACCGGCGGATGAGTGTTGATAGCGCGCGCGGCGATCGTTGAGAAGATCGTCGGTATAGGTTGCCTCGTGGATGAGTACCTGGGCGCTGCGACAGGCCTCATCGAGCAGGGCAGGCGTATCGTTGTCGCCGGCGATGACGGCGCTCAAGGGTGATCGCTCCGGTAAAAGATAATCCTCCGGGCGTAGCTCCCGACCCTGCGCAAGGCGGACCGTTTCCCCGCGCTGTAAGGCGCCCCAGTCGGGTCCGCGGGGCAAACCCGCAGCTTGCAATGCTTGTGTGTCGAGCCGGTTCCTCGTGATCCGCTCGGTGAATCGATAGGCATAACTCGGCACACGGTGTGAGCAGGCAAATACATCTACCGTGAAATCATCGAAGCTGAGCTGCCGCCTGAGTGCCACGTCGATGAACTCAACCTCGAAGGGAAGGGCTGCGTCGCTGGCGCTAAGGGTCGTCCGCACCATCAGCTCGATCGGTGCAGGTCCGACGATGGTGAGCGGCTGGGTACGTCCACTGATCGCGGCGTGAGACAGCATGCCGGGCAGACCATAGCAGTGGTCACCATGCACGTGAGTGATGAAGATGGCACCCAGATGGTGGCCCGACAGGGGGGTGGACATGAGCTGATGCTGAGTTCCTTCACCGCAATCAACCAGGTACCAGCGTCGGCCCGGACCGGCACGTACCGCCAAGGCGGTAACATTACGGGTGCGTGTGGGTGCACCGCTCGATGTACCGAGAAAGGTGAAACGCATTCAGGTCTAGTCCGA
>JAQBYL010000405.1 GCA_027622495.1 Pseudomonadota bacterium | reverse complement strand
CTCTGAATACCATTTCGGATCCGGCCGGTGCCAGCTAAACCAGCAGAGTTTGCACAGTCGCTCAAGGGCAGGCTGGCACCACTTTATGTGATCAGCGGCGATGAAACGCTGCTGGTCGAAGAAAGTTGCGATGCTGTTCTGAATGCGGCTCGTGCCAATGGTTTTACCGAGCGGACGGTGCATCACGCCGACAAGCGGTTCAACTGGAACGATCTGACAGAAGATGCAGCGTCCATGTCTTTGTTTGCAGATCGAAAAGTGCTGGACGTTCGGGCCACGGCCGATGCCCTCGGCAAAGACGCAGTCGATGTGCTCAAGCGCTATGTGGACAAGGGTGTTGAGGACACCCTTGTGCTTTTACGTGTTCCTCAACTGGATGCTTCGCGCCGCAAATCAGCCTGGTTCAAAACGCTGGAAGACCTGGCAGTGATGCTCATCGTTTGGCCGGTTGATGCAAAAGAGATGCCGCGCTGGTTGACCGCACGCCTGCTGGCAGCCGGTCTTGATCTTGACTCCGATGCGATCGGTTATCTGTCGCAGAGGGTAGAAGGCAATCTGCTTGCTGCCATGCAGGCGGTCGAGAAGCTCAAGCTTGCTGATCTTCCGTCCCCCATTGCCGTGCACGACGTGGTTGCTGTGGTTGAAGACTCTGCTCACTACAATGTGTTTGAACTGATTGATGCAGTGTTTGCCGGCCGTGCTCCTGAGGTCGCCCGCATGCTGCGCAGCATGCGCGAAGAAGGTGCTTCAGAATTTGCGATCATGGGTGTGCTGGTTAGTCAGATGCGGATGCTCGATGCCGGGCGCAAACTGTTTGGCGCCCGGGCACGGGATGTGCCTGGTCTGATGCGAAGGGTTGGTTCTGCAGCAGCCGTGTTGTCGCAATGCGCCCTCATTGACGTGCAGGCAAAAGGCGGGCTTCGCGGTGAAGCCTGGGAGTCTGTAGAAACACTGCTCCTGCGCATGGCGGGCGCCAGATCGTTGCCATCAATGGAACGTGATCTGGCCTATCGCCGGTTTTGAAGTTTTTTAACCCTAACCGTTAGCGGCACTGACCAGCAGGCCACTGATGGGGCGGGGCAATGCAGTGGTGATGATTTTCTGACCAGATTCAAGACCGGCTGAGCGGACCAGCACACGGTAGCTGCCATCAGGGGCAGTCATCTCACCAATGCGTTCCACCTCGATTGACTGCAGGCGATCGTTTTCAACCCGATAGACGCGCTGGTTTTCATACAGCGACTGAACCGGAAGGGCCACAACGTTGGTTTCGACAGGCAGTCTTACCTCGATATCGATTACGCGACCCAGGGCGGGCAGAGGTTTTCCGGGAATCACGCGCAGACGAAAAAACGCATCGAGACCACTCTGACCGTGCTTGACCTCACTGGCAAGGCGCGAAAGAACCAGGCGCTGACCGGCGCCGTGAGCGGTGACTTCTACCCCCTGATCCAGATAATGGCCAAAACGGTCTGTATAGGTTTCGGGTACCTGCACGCGGATCTCAAAACCATCAGCCTCGGCGATCTCGAGCAGCGGTAGCCCGATATTGCTGCGATCACCGGGTGCCACCATCACGCGCAGCACGGGTCCATCAAAAGGTGCCGTGACCACTGCCTTTTCAAGATCGATGCGCGCCTGATCGGCAAGAGCTTCGTTTTTGCGCACCTGTGCATTCTGGCCGGCCAGTTTGTTGGGGAAGTCCGCCAGCATGCGCATGTGAGCCTGAAAATCGATGTTGACCTGGTTCGCCCGTGCCAGCACTTCGTCCAGCAGGCTTTGCGAGATGAGACCCTCGGCCATCAGATCTTCGTGTCGTTTGAGAGTGGCCTGGGCGATACGCTGCATTGACTCATAGTGTTGGGTGCTTTGTTTCTGCAGATCGAACTCGGTCTTGATTGACTCAAGCCGCGCCCGGTTCTCAGCCAGGTCCGCCTCGCGTTCTTTCAGCTTGAGAAGAGCTTCGCGATCTGACAGTTCGATCAGAACCTGACCTTGCGCTACCCAGTCACCCTCACGCACGTGAACGTGTTTAACCTGTGCTACCAGGTCGGTCCGGATGTGGGCAATGTTGTTCGATTCAACCCGGCCGTAAGCGCTGAAAGTCGGATTCAGTTCGCCAGGGGTTATGTCGATGATTGAAACGGGCCAGGCTTTCTCTACGCGCGCTGTTGGTTTTGCATCGGGGCCGGTCGCAAAGAGCGATGCGCTGGCAAGCACGGTAATCACCAGAAAGCCTATACCGGCAACAGTTCTTCTGTTGGCATTCTGCAGATTCACCTTGAACGGCAGTTTCATGAGAGCACTCCTTTGGCACTGGATATCAGTGAGGTGGCAGATCGGCGCAGATGGGCTTTGGCTGCTTCTAAAAGCAGGATCATGGCCGGTATCACAATGAGGACGAGAAGCGTCGAGAAAGCGAGGCCAAAACAGATGGTCACCGCCAGCGGAGCCACGTAGAACGCAAGCGATGAGGTTTCAAACATCAGGGGCGAGAGCCCTGCGATGGTTGTGAGCGATGTCAGAAGAACGGCGCGGTAACGGGCGCTGACAGCGCGTTCCAGCGCTTCACGCAGGGTGCCACCTGCCTCTACATCGCGCTTGAGAAAACTGATCAGAACAATGGAGTCGTTGACCACGATGCCGGTCAGCGAGAAAAACGCGAGCATCGACATGGCACCAACATCCCAACCGGTAATCCAGTGACCCAGAACCGCGCCGGTAAAACCGAAAGGGATCGCCATCATGATCGACAAAGGCCACAGATAAGATGAAAACACCCAGGCCAGAATCAGGTAGATCAGGATCAGGGTGAGGATTCCACCGAGTGCCATGGTCTGCATGATGATCTCGTCCTGCTGGGACTTGCCACTTAAGCCAAAGGTCAGATCATGCCGGTTAAGGATCTCATCGAGGCCGCTTACCTTCAGGTCCTTGATGATCGCCATGGCGTTGTTGATGTTGCTGTCTACGTCAGCGCTTACCTGCACGGCCATCTGCGTATTGCTGTGACGGATCAGATCGATGCCGCGCCGGCTGTATAGCTGCGCTGCGTTGGTAAGCGGGATGATCTCACCGTCGAGGGTTCTGATCGGGAACTGCTGCAGGCGGCCCAGATGATCCCGTTCGTCATCTGGCAGCATCACCCGGACTTCGAGTTCGCTTAAATTTTCGTTGAGGATCTGCACGCGGGTACCGTCATAGGCGGCGCGCAGTTGACTGCCGATCGCGGCCGGTGTGAGGCCCAGCGCGCGACCTGTCGGGGTAATGCGAAAGATGATCTGCTCGCGCCCGTAGGGCAGGTTGTCGACCACGTTCGATACACCGGGGTAAGCACCGAGAAGGTCACTGAGTGCTTCGGCACCTTCTTTCAGCGAATTGATGTCCTGCCCGCGCAGGACCAGGGTAATGTCAGCCTGGCCGTTGTTCTGACCGCCTGCCACCCCAACGGTTATCTGTTCAATATAGGGTGGGCGATCGATACCCGCCTGCCACTCGTTAACAAAGGTCTGCGGGTCCACAGTGCGGGTTTCTGCGAATCGGAAGAACACCTGAATGCTCGCGTACTGCTCACCGGTCAGGCGCTCTTCATTGAACTCTGCCAGATTGGATTTGGTGATCCAGCCCTGCGCATTGTCACCCGGGTGACTTTTGTTCACGGCGCTCAGGCGCTCCTGCAGATGATCGAGAAAGGCCTCTTTCTGTTTATCAGATGCAGTGCTGGCAAACTCGACCTGCGCCTCCAGTGTTTCGAAGTCAAAACCGGTCACCAGATTGAACGCGACGTGCTGGGAAGCCATCAGCGAAAAGGCAATGATCACGCCACCTGTCGCTGCACACAGGGTGGCGCCAGGGTAATCAAGGGCGCGTCTGACGAAAGGCATGAATTTTTGGTCCCGGAAGCGGAAAAAGACCCCATCAAAACGGGCACGCCACGAGTCAGGTGCCGTGGGTTTGACGTTGGAAAGTGACGCCTTTAAATGCCCGGGCAGAACCAGGAAGCACTCCACCAGCGAGGCGAGGATGATGCACAGGAGCACCATCGGCAGCGTTAAAATGACATCTCCCATGACACCGCCAACGAGGAGCAAGGGTATGAA
>JAQBYL010000404.1 GCA_027622495.1 Pseudomonadota bacterium | reverse complement strand
TGGGGTGCTGCTGAATTACATCCCTGCGAGCCATGTTGCCGATTCGGTTGCACAGGTACGGCGTGGCGGTGATGCTTTGATCTTCGCCTATGTTCACGCAGCGGTAGGTGAATTTGAGCGATCGCAGAATTCTGCGCGCCGGGACCTCTTCAACTACGCCATGGCAGATGGTTACGCGAATATGTTTCGTCGCGCCGGGTTTGACAAAGAGGTTGAAGAGCTTCGCGCCCGTCAGGCAGAAAAAGATCGCGATGGTGCGCTGGCGGCGATTTCACCAGCGATGATACAGGCCATTGACTTCATCGGCAGCGAGCGTGAGGTCACAGACTTTGTGAACAGCTATGTTGAAGCCGGGGTCGAGCATCCGGTATTGATGCCTATGCCCTGGGGAGAAGATCGATTTGATGTCACCCGGAAAACCATGGAAGCCGCAGCACGCGCCGTAGCGTAAGTTCAGGAGAAATACCTTGCCAGACAATCATTCCACAACCGCCATTGTTGAATATCAGATCCGGGCAGAAAACAACTCCATGCAGGAATGGCTGGATGTGTGGTCGGATCGTGCAGAAGATGCCAGGGTCGGCGAGCCGCAGACAGCGGCGTACGCAGCCGCCATTAATCTTGAGGCCCCGGACAATGTGCTGGTTTTTGAACGCTATCAGCAGGGCGATCAGAGTCTCAAACTGCACGTCGACCGTGACGCACATTCTCATCTAACCCGGACCATGGGTGATCGCAACATGACGCGTCGACGGGTTATGAGTTCGCTGTTCAACGATGTTGACTCCTTTGGCTGGTGGGGCAGGCCACAGACCATGGATGCAAACGCCAGTGGCCACATCCTGATTCTGCTCGGCATGCGTTTTGCAACACCCGCCATGCGGGATGATTTTCTGGGCTTATCTGCGCAGCACGCCGTGTGGTGCTGGGAAAACGAACCGGAAACAACCCTCTACAGTGGCGGTCTGGCGCGGGCAGATGCAGATCGTGAGCTGGATCTGAAGCAAGGTGATCTGGTGTTCGTGATGGGTGCAACGAGTATGGAGGCGGTAATCAAGCATCGCGACGAACCACAGCATCTTGCCCTGGGAGAAGAGATGACAGCGCGCGGCATCACCCCTGAGCTCACATTCCAGCGAAGTTACGAATCGACCGGTCGTGGTTTCATGTGGCGATAGGTTAGAACGATGCCTGGATGAGCGCCTGCTTCAGTCATCGTGTCCACGGTTGATGGTCATCAACCCTGGTATCCAGATCCGCAGGATCACAAGACTTACGGCCAGCAATACGGCGGCAAGGGCCAGCGCCACGTCGATGCCAAGATTTTCTGCCACGATACTGATCGGGATGATGCCGAGCGGCATGAAACCATGAGCCATCATCATGATGGCCATCACCCGACCGCGTATCTCGTCGGGCAGGGCGATCTGCACCACACTCATGTTCAGTGAGCCCATCACAGCCCCGGCAAGCCCGGTTGCTGCGCCGAACACCATGGCGGTGATCAGCGAGCCAGACAGGGCGAACGCGGCGACAAATATTGCCCACAGATAGCCTGCGTAAAACATCACGCGGCCTTTTCCACCGATGTCACCCGCGCGAGCCAGCAGCAGTGAACCGGCCAGAGCACCGGCACCCGACGCGGTCACCAGTATGCCCAGCGTCTCCGGTCCACCTGCCAGTATGTCGGCGTTAAACGCAGGCAGCAGAAACGTCACTGAAAAGCCGAATGTCATCGGCACAAAACCCATGACAATCAGACCAACAACGAGCGGTTCCCGGCGCATGAAGCTGAACCCTTCGATCAGATCAGCAATCGGTTTGTTGCCCTGCTGGTGCGGTTTGCCCTGGTAGTGAATCAACGTCGTACAGAACACCGACAGGCCATACAGCACAGCCACAACAAAGAACACCAGGCCGACACCCTGGGTGGATGAGGTGTCGCCAGCCGCAGCCAGCGCAATCAGGCCACCAGCGAGGGCTGGCCCGACAATGCGTGAAAGATTGAAGGTTGCGCTCTGCAGGGCCATGGCGTTGACCACCTGATCACGACCGACGATTTCAGGTGTGACCGATGCTCTTGCCGGCATGCTTAAGGCGAGCACCGTGCCGTTGAACACACCGAAGTAAATGAAATGCCAGAATGTCACATCACCCATGTACACGATTGCCGCCAGAATCAGTGTCGCCACGGTGTTGAGCAGACCCGACACAATCATGATGGAACGTTTGTGCAGGCGATCGGCGATGACACCGCCGAGCAGTGAAAACACGACCGAAGGCAGCATGAAAGACAACATCACCCAGGTGAGCGCCATGGGCGACCGGGTCATGTCATAGATGAGCCAGCCGCGCGCGACGATCTGCATCTGCATGGCAAAGGTGGCTGCGATACTGCCGAACCACAACAGTCGAAAGTCGCGAAAATGCAGCGATGAGAACATGCCTCCCTGTTCAGATGAGGCGCGCTCCTTCGAGGATTGTTCTGTTTCGGCGTGATCGGTCACGGACGTTTCAACGATGCCTGAATCTCGCTCAGCCGATCGCGGGTCAGCGTGTAACGGGTGAGCAGGTAGATCGGCAGAAAATACATGATTGGAACGACGATACCGTCGGTTATGGCGAGGGTGGTCAGCGTAGCAGATTCCACCTCACCCGGTTGGGTGCCGCGAGGAAAGGCCACAACGAAGTCGAGCAGAAAGCCACCGATGATCAGACCGAGACTTGAGGTCGCTTTCGCGGAAAAGCCGATGGCCGACGAGAACACTCCCTCCTGGCGAAGATGGACCTGCGCTTCCTGTTCATCCACCAGATCGGCCACCATTGAACCGAACATGATGGCGGCGATGGTGAGCATGTATGCACTCAGTGATCCATGGATGATCAGCGCCACCAGCAACCTTGTCTCGCCGTTGTCGGGCCAGACATCGGCGAAACGGAAAATAACCTTGATCATGGCCAGAATCATGATGGTGACCAGCACCCAGACCAGGATGGTGTGCTTCTGAAACCTTCTCTGCAGGGCCGGCAGGGTTGCGAAGGCGAACGCAGCCCCTACGATGGTCAGCGTGAACCAGCGCAGATCCTCACCGGCAAACTCCCAGAAATAGGTGTTCATATAGATATCAAAAACCTGCCCCACACCGGCGATGCCTGCAAACAGAAACACGGCGATGAACAGCAAGCGGAAATTCGGCAGGGTCAAAGCGAGCAGCACCTGACTAACCAGATCAGCGATGTTGAATGCCGGTGTCTTTTCAACCGGCTGCAGCAGATAGGGCGTTTCACGGCGGGTCAGGTGGGTTGTGAGAAGGCACCATGTACTCACGGTGGCGCCCAGACAGATTGCAAACAGCGGATAGCCTTCAGGATTCAGTTGACCTGCTGCATAGGCTTCGGTGGTTGGGAAGACCAGGCTGTACATGGTGAAGATGAACGCAACACCACCGATCCAGGTAACCATCACACGGAACGTGATGATCGATGTACGTTCCTCGTAGTCTTCAGAAAACTCAGCCGCCAGCGCATTCCAGGGCACCACAAAGAAGGTGAACGCGAGGCGCGTCAGCATCACGAACGCAAACATCCAGATCATGAGCACCGTCTCGCTTGCGCCACTTGGTGGTGAGAACAGCGCGAACATGCACAGACCCAGCGGCACAGCAGCCGCGTACATGAACGGATGACGACGACCGAAACGGGATTTGAAGTTGTCGGAATAGGCGCCGACCAGCGGATCAGTTAGCGCGTCGGTGAGCAGGCACACACCCAGGATCAGCGACGCGATAGAAGCCGGCAGGCCAAGGATCTGGCTGTAGTACAACAGCAGAAACGTATTGAATGCGAAGTCCTTGTGCGACCCCGGCAGCCCACCTATACCCTGAAAGATCTTGGTCGAGACAGGCACTTTGCCCGCGCGCTTGTGCTCACGACTATACTGAGTTGTGGCGAGTGTCATACCTGCCTTGGTTTGTGGATCGAAGCCATTCAAGGATAGCCGTTTACGTGCAGTCCCATGTTAGCGTCCTGCCCTGGAAATAAGTAGTTAGTGCGTGTCCAGAATACTCTATTTTGAACGGTGGGAGTGGTTAGAACGTGGCCGCATG
>JAQBYL010000403.1 GCA_027622495.1 Pseudomonadota bacterium | reverse complement strand
CACCCAACCGTGGGGTCGGAAATGGGTTTGGGTGCCTGCGCAGAGGCCGTGTAATCCCAAGAAGTTAAGCGGAACTCCTAATACGACCGCGGCAACCCCAAAACATGTTGAGTGACATAATTCAAAACCATCTCCTGCGAGATCGGCGCAATCCTCATCAACCGCGCCTCCCGCCAATACCTCTCCACATGATATTCATTCGCATACCCGAACCCACCATGCGTCTGCATCGCCTGATCCGCCGCCTGAAACGCCGCATCCGCCGCGAGCCACTTGGCCATGTTGGCCTCCGCCCCACAGGGTTGGTCGTTGTCGATCACCCACGACGCCTTGCGAACCATCAACTCCGCAGCATCGAGACGCATCCGGGCCTCGCCCAGCGGGAACGCCACCCCCTGATTCATCCCGATCGGGCGACCAAACACGACCCGCTCATTGGCATAATTCACGGCGCGCCGAATGGCAGCTTTACCAATACCGATGGCTTCTGATGCAACGAGAATGCGTTCCGCATTCAGACCCCCGAGCAGGTACTTAAAGCCCTTGCCTTCCTCGCCTACACGATCGCTGACCAGAACCGGTAGATCGTCATAGACCACCTCACATGTCGCCACCGCATTGCGGCCCACTTTGGGTATCGGCGATATCGTTACCTCTGGCCGCTGTAGTTCAGCAAGGAGCAGAGTCAGGCCATCCGTCCGGTTCTTAACCTGATCTTTCGGTGTGGTTCGCACCAGCAGCAGTACCCGTTCCGAATCCAGTGCCTTGGTGGTCCAGACTTTACGTCCGCGCACGATGTATTGATCCCCTTCCCGCCGTGCAAACGTTTCGATGGCCGTGGTGTCCGTCCCGACATTGGGTTCGGTGACACCAAAGGCTACGTGAAGTTCGCCCTTCGCTACCCGCGGCAGATACTTCTGCTTCATCTCCTCACTGCCGTGGCGGACCACCGGATGCATACCGAAGATCGACAGATGCAGGCCGCTTGCCCCGTTCATGGCAGCACCTGAGGCGGCCACTTCCTCCAGCACCAGACTGGCTTCGGTTACTCCTCTGCCGCTGCCGCCGTAGGCTTCAGGGATGGCGATGCCGACCCAACCGGCGGCCGCCATGTCATTGTAAAAATCCCACGGAAACCGATGGTCGCTATCACATTTTGACCAGTACTCATCCGGATAGCCTTTGCAGATCCGGGCCACCGCATCGCGGATCATCTGCTGTTCTTCGGTGATCTCGAAATCCACCCTGCACTCCAACTCAATTCCGTAAAGACCCTGATCTTCGCCTTTTTTCCCGGAAATCGAAACCCCTGCGCACCTTGGCAAGCAATTCTGCAACGGGTAACTTCTTGTGCTTGCCACGAAGAACACAGGTAATGGCCGGAAAATACTTCGAAGAACTTGAGATCGGGGCGGTGTTCGTACATCAACCAAGCAGAACGGTCACAGAGACCGACAATCTGCTGTTCACAGTTCTAACAATGAATCCTCAGCCTCTGCATCTGGATGCTGAGTTCGCCGCTAACACGCAGCATGGCCGGATCCTGGTGAACAGCATTTTCACGCTCGGGCTGGTGGTGGGCTTGTCTGTTGGCGATACCACCTTAGGCACAACGCTTGGGAACCTGGGATTTGATAACACAACGTTCCCCAATCCCGTTTTCATCGGTGACACCATCAGCGTCAACACCCGTATTGTTGACAAGCGTGCAAGCCAGAGCAAACCCGACAGGGGCATCGTCACGTTCGAACATCAGGGTATCAATCAGCGCGGTGAAGCAGTGTGCCTGTGCACGCGTCGCGGAATGATGATGATGCGTCCGACATGAGTGTGGTTGAACCCCGTCCCCGTGCAACCTTTTTACGCCGATCGGCTCACTTCGTTCCCGGTGCCAGTGAAAAGATGCTGCTTAAATCCATCGACACCGCTGCCGATGCACTGGTCCTTGACCTTGAAGATGCAGTGGTCCCCGATCTGAAATCCACAGCCCGCAGCACCGTCAGCCGGTGGCTTCGAGATGTGGATTTTCAGGGTAAAGAACGTATGGTGCGGATGAACCCGCTGGCAACACCCTGGGGTGTGGATGATCTGGAAGAAACCATGGAGCACCCGCCAGACACTTACATGGTGCCCAAAGTCTCGTCTCTGGATGAGTTGAATGCCATCGATGCGCGCCTTCGCGATCTGGAACAGCGCTACGGGCACCCACTGGGTCAGGTAGGTCTTGTCCTCGTCTCAACCGAAACCCCGCTTGGAGCGTTGAACCTGCCCACCTTCACCCGCTGCCGCAGAGTGGTCGCTCTCTCCTGGGGTGCTGAGGACCTGTCCGCAGCACTTGGTGCGCCGCGTAACAGAAGACCGGACGGTTCTTACCTCAGCGTGTACGAGTACTGCCGGACCATCACGCTGCTGTGTGCTGCAGCCGGAAATGTGCAGCCGTTGGATACCGTGTTTACTGATTTCAAGAACCCGGATGGGCTTGCAAAAGAATGTCAGGAATCTGCGTGGCTCGGCTACACCGGAAAGATCACTATCCATCCTGCACAGATCGACATCGTAAATACCGCGTTTACTCCTTCGGATGAGCAGGTCGCAGAGGCACGGCGACTATTGGCCGCGTTTGACGATGCTCAAGCGCAAGGAAAGATGGCTTTCAGCTTTGACGGCCAGATGGTCGACGTACCCCACCTAACCCGTGCGCAGAAAATTGTCGAGCGCGCCAACATGATCAAGGCAAAACTATGAGGACAGATATCAGGCTCAACACCGAACGGATGATCAGCTACGTAGAGGATGGCATTGGCTGGTTGATCTTCAACAATCCGGCCAGGCACAACGCCCTGTCGCTTGCGATGTGGCAGGGGATCGCTGACGCGATGACCGCTCACGCCAGCAACGACGATGTTCGGGTGGTGATCTTGAGGGGTGCTGGCGGAAAAGCATTTGTATCGGGTGCGGACATATCCGAATTCGATGCTCAGCGTGGATCGGCCGAACAGAAAGAAAGCTACGCCAGAATTGCAGGTCTTGGCAGTAAAGCCCTGGCGGTCTTCGAAAAACCGCTCCTCGGTCTGATCGAGGGTTACTGCATCGGTGGCGGTCTTGCTACCGCATTGGCAACGGACATCCGTTTTGCCACACCGGATTCAAGGTTCGGCATCCCGGCGGCGAAACTCGGCCTGGGATACGAGTTTGACGGGTTAGCCAAACTGGCTCGCATCGTTGGCCCATCGAATGCAAGAGACATCATGTTCTCGGCCCGGTTTATGGATGCCGACGAAGCAAAACAGATGGGTCTGGTGAATTACATCGTCGAGCGGGGCGAGATAGAAGCGGCAACCATCGCTTACGCAAAACGTATAGCGGCGAATGCACCGCTGACAATCAAAGCCGCCAAAGCGGCCGTTAACGCCTGGGAACGGGGATCACGTCCAACGGACGTCGAACGGGTAGAAAAACTGGTGAACGAATGCTTTGACAGTGACGACTACAAAGAAGGGCGACGCGCCTTCAGAGACAAGAAAACCCCCGAATTCTCCGGTCGTTGAAGTGTTAAGATGCAGACAGTCCGACACCCACAACAAACCGCTCACTTCGGGCGCGCCGCCCTTCTTTTAGCCGTAGAACAAATGCCCGCATGACCGTCGATGCGGAGCATTATGCTGCAGTCGATGAACGAACAATGTAGCAACAGGTGAGCAGTGTGTCGGGAAATGTAAGCCGGCTTAACCGGTCAGGTTTAACGGCCTGACCGGGAAATTGATCAGTCCAATAGCTGCAGTGTTTTTCTAACCTCAGCTTCGGGCAGGTCCGCGCCTCCTACGGCCAAGGCTGCCTTCAGCGCTAGTCTGGCTTCCGACGAATGACCAAGATTGAACTCTGCCACCCCAAGATGGTACTGAACCAGTCCATTGTCTTTCAGTTCACTGGCGGCCTTCTTCAGGTAAGGCAGTGCCTCTTCAGATTTTCCATTTTCGACCAGAAGCCAGCCAAGCGTGTCGGAAATTTCCGCACTCTCCGGTGCACTTTCGTGAGCCCTGCGGGCAATTCCCAGCGCTCTTTGATCGCCTTTCTGCGAGTAGAGCCAAGCCAGGTTGTTCAACAGAATAGCGTTGTCCGAA
>JAQBYL010000402.1 GCA_027622495.1 Pseudomonadota bacterium | reverse complement strand
CATAACGTGACTGCAGAACAGAATGCATCGGCCTTCGTCTTTTAACTTCAGGATGATCTCGCGCAACGCACGGGTGGCCATCACGTCCAGACCATTGGTGGGCTCATCGAGCAGAACATGCTTGGGGTCGTGAACCAGTGCACGGGCGAGGGCGACTTTGATTTTCTGACCCTGAGAAAAACCGGCAACACGCCGGTCGCAGAATTCCTGCATCTCTAAAAGCTCAACCAGTTGATCGATCAGATCGTTAAGATCGGCTTTACCCATGCCGTGAAGCTTGCCGTAGTAGCGTACGTTTTCTTTTGCGGTTAACCGGTCGTAGATACCCGCATTGTGCGGCAGCACACCGATACGGCCTCGTGCTTCCAACGGGTTTTTAGCCACGTCGAATTCGTCGACCCATGCCGTGCCGGTCGAGGCTTCGATAACGGTGCTCAAGATGCGCAGGGTGGTGGATTTACCAGCACCATTCGGGCCGAGAAGCGCAGTTGCTCTGCCATCAGCCGCGCTGAACGAGACATTGGAAATCGCCTGCACATCACCGAACTTTTTTGACAGATCCTGTGCCCGGATCATGGTGGTGGCCCCAGCAGATCAACAAAGAAAGGCGAGCTGCCAAGCCGTTCGACACAGCCCGCGTCCAGATCGGCCACGCTGGCGGCATCGATGAAGTCGCTGGCAAGGCCAGGAACGCATCCTCTCGCGATTACGCCGTGCCCCTGGCCGGGCACAACAATGTGCAGGCTGTTAGGCAATGTCTGTCGCACCTGTTCACCGTATCTTGGTGGGGTAATCGGGTCGAACTCGCCAGACAGGATGAGCACCGGATGATCAGAGATGACCGGATCTTTCATACCGGGGTCAATAACACCTGCTGGCCAGACTTCGCAGATTCCCTGCAGGACTTTGACCTGTTCAGCGCCCAGGTAAGTCTGTTCCAGCGCGTCCCAATCCATGGAGTGACTATAGAAAGGGGTGTCTTCCGTGCAGACAACAGCGTTGTGCATGCCGTAGGCCAGTGAACCGGAGAGTTGGGTGATGACGTTGATTGCCTGGCTTGCGACCGGAACAAAATTTCTGCGGGAAGCTTCGGTAATGATGATGGGTATCAGTGCTGAAGTCTCCGGTGCATAGGCCAGCAGTCGAATGGTTACCGCCAGATGGCCGTAGTTCAGATCCAGCCGTTCGATCTTGCCGGTGTTCGGGTGGGCGACCTCGATCGATATCGGGCTTGCCTTCAACTCCCGCGCAAGCTGATCGAAGTCACCTGACAGGTCAGGGAAGGCGCTGTGGCAGCCCGGATCTTCAGCGCAGCGCTCAAAGATGCTGTCCAGGGTGGCTTGCGCATTCAGCGCGACATCAGGCCCCAGAGACAGGGTGGGTGGCACAACCCCGTCTATGACAAGGGTGCGCACAGATGAGGGGTACTGGCGTAAATAGTGCAAGGCGACCCGGGTGCCGTACGAAACCCCGTACACGTTCAACTGCTCGTAACCGAGCGCAACCCGCATGGCCTCCAGATCCTGAACTGCAACACTGGTGGTATAGAAAGCCGGGTCGGCATTCAGAGCACGAAGACATGCACGGGTCGACTCGGCGATCTCGGCCTCACCGTAGCCTTGCGCCGCCTCATCGAGATCGGGACATTCAAGCCGATTGGATTCGCCTGTTCCTCGCTGATCGATCAGCACAATGTCGCGCTCGCGGCGCATGCGCGTGAAAGCACCGGCCATATCAGCAAACATTTCAATGGACGACCCGCCCGGTCCTCCGTTGATGATGGTGATTGCGTCGGGGCGTGGTTTGGGTGAGAGCGCCTTGACTACCGCCACCTTGAGTTCCACCTGACGACCGTCGGCTTGAGCCGGGTTTTCCGGTCGCAGCAGAATGCCGCACTGAGCTTCGATCGTGCCATATCCGGAACTTCCAGCCAGCGAACAGGTAGTCAGATCAAGGGTGCCAGCCGACAGGTCGAGACACACCAGACCCAGTAGCCCGATCAGGGCGCAGGCACGATTTTTCATCACCTAGCTTAAGCGGGAAATGCTGTAGCGGGTCAATGTGGTCAGTGCGTCGCGATACTCGTTGTCTCGCAGATCAGTCAGACAGTCGATGGCCAGACCCGCCTGATGCGTTGCCGCATTACGTGTGTAGTGCAGTGCATCGCAACCGTTAAGGATGGTGAGGATCTCGTCCAGATGCTCGTTTGATTTGGTTTTAAGGCTCGTTCGAATCAGGTTAACCTGGCGTTCCGGCGCGGTTTTCAGGGCTTGAATGAGCGGCAGAGTGAGTTTGCCTTCGGCCAGATCGCGGCCGACCTTCTTGCCCATGGTCCGGGTGTCACCGGCGTAGTCCAGCCAATCGTCCACAAGTTGATAAGTCAGCCCGAAGTGCAGCCCGAAGTGCTTCAGGGCCTGGACTTCATCTGCGCTGGCTCCGGCCAGGACTGCGGCAGTGTGGGCGGCGGCCTGAAATAAAAGCGCAGTCTTGCAGCGGATGACTTCCATATAGGCGGCTTCGCTCAGGCCGGTATTGCCGATATTGGCCAGCTGCAGTACCTCACCTTCGGCAATGGTGTTGGTGGCATCAGACAGAATCGCCATGATGCTCATGTTGTCGAGATCCACCATCAGCTGAAACGCTCGGGAGTAGAGAAAGTCGCCGACCAGAACGCTGGATGAATTCCCCCACAGCGCATTCGCCGTTTTGCGACCGCGGCGCAGCGAAGAATGATCGACCACGTCGTCATGCAGCAGGGTGGCGGTGTGCAGAAACTCGATGACGGCCGCGAGCTTCAATTGCCGGGTACCGGAATATTCGCAACAGCGGGTGCCGAGCAGCACCAGCAGCGGTCGCAGACGCTTACCGCCGCTTTCGACGATGTACTGGCTGATTTCCTCAACCAGGTCCACATCGGAGGTGAGTTCCCGGGGGATCAGGGCGTTGACGGCTGCAAAATCATCGGCCACCAGATCGAAGATCGGGGCCAGGGCATGAATGCCATTGGCCTTGAGTGATACGGGCGCTGCTGCAGGGACGGGGTTAACGGGCATACTAATGTCGGATCCTGGTGCCTAACTCGTTGTAATGAATAATCTTTGCCACTAGAATGTGCCGCCTTTCGCACAGGGCCCCATTTATCCGGGTGAATCCACCGGGATCTGGCCTTAAATGATCATAAACGACTGGTTGCGGATGCGTCGTTTGAAAGATGCCAGCACCTCGCTGGCCGGCATTGTAATACAGCCAGCGGTTCTTCAGGAGTAGAGATTATGTTTGCGGTTATCGTCAGTGGTGGCAAGCAGCACCGGGTCATCGAAGGGGAGGTTGTTCGTCTGGAACGTCTGCCGGGCGCCCCAGGCGAGGAAGTTGTTTTTGAAAAGGTTCTGATGGTTTCAGAAGGCGATGATGTTTCTGTCGGCCAGCCCTACGTGACGGGCTCCTCGGTCAAAGGCGAAGTCATCAGCCATCTGCGTGGCAAAAAGGTCAATATCCTGAAGTTCAAGCGTCGTCAGGGTTACATGCGTCGGCAGGGCCATCGTCAGTGGTACACCGAGGTGAGGATCACTGGAATTCAGGCCTGAGCGGCCGCTTTACTATTCAAGGAGTAAACCATGGCACATAAAAAAGCAGGCGGTAGTACGCGCAACGGGCGCGATTCAGAATCCAAACGGCTTGGTATCAAGCGTTACGCTGGTCAGTTTGTAACGGCTGGCAGTATTTTGATCAGACAGCGCGGAACCAAATTCCACCCCGGCGTGAATGTTGGCTGTGGTCGCGACCACACCCTGTTCGCCACCGCCGATGGGCATGTGGGATTTGAGATTAAAGGCCCCCTCAAACGGCAATACATCACCGTGGCGCCCACCGCTTAAGAGACCTGGAAAACCCCGCCTTAGCGGGGTTTTTTGAAATACAGCCATGCAATTTATCGACGAGGCACTGATACGGGTCGAGGCTGGCAAGGGCGGCGGCGGTTGCCTGAGCTTTCGTCGCGAAAAGTACGTTGCCATGGGCGGTCCCGATGGTGGCAATGGCGGTGACGGCGGCGATGTCACGCTGGTTGCCAGTTCGTCTCTCAACACCCTCATCGATTTTCGTTATCAGCCACTCTACAAAGCACGCAA
>JAQBYL010000401.1 GCA_027622495.1 Pseudomonadota bacterium | reverse complement strand
GTGTGTTCAATAGCCGAGTTTTTTGTCGATCAGACCTTCGAGGGTCTGCCCGGCTTTGAGCCTGGCGAGGTTGGTGATGAACCGCGCGATGTTGCGATCAGCACGAAACTGACTGGCGCCTGCTGTATGGGGTGTCATGACCACATTCGGCAGTGCCCATAGCCGACTGTCGGCAGGCAGCGGCTCGCGCGGCGCCACATCCAGCGCAGCACCCGCGATACCACCGCTTTCAAGAGCCTGAACCAGAGCGGCTTCGTCCATCACTTCACCTCTGGTAACGTTGACCAGAAATGCACCCGGCTTCATCTGCGCCAGACGCTGCGCGTTCAACAACCCTTTCGTCTCTGAGGTCAACGGCACACACACAGACACCACGTCAGATTCACCGAGAAGCGTTTGCAACCCATCTGGTCCGAGCACAGCGGGTACCGCGTCGTCCCCTCCAACCGGATCACGATCCAGAGCGATCACCCGCATACCGAACGCCCGGGCGCGCCGTGCAAATGCCCGCCCGGTTCCGCCATAACCAATGATGCCCATGGTTCGGCCGGTGAGTTCGATTTCCTGTGCCCGCATTTCGGGTCGATGATTCCAGCCATCTGCGCCATGACGAAATGCCGTGTGCAACTGCCGGGTGAGCATCAAAAGCAACCCGAAACCATGATCTGCCAGATGCTCACCTACTAACCCCTTTTCACTGGTTAAGAGGACGTCGCTTTCAATAAACTCCGGGTACAGGAACATATCCACCCCGGAAGCAATGGCGTGCACCCAGCGCAAACCGGGTGCGGCAACAAACAGGGATTTCGGCACAAGACCAAAGATGATGTCTGCCTGCGCCGCATGGGTAATGGCCTCGCGGTGATCGGCGATTGTCACCACCGCGTCCTCCCCGGCTGCGTCACGGATCTGTGCAAGTGCTGCATCCGGTATAACCTGCAGGGTCAGGCCGGGTATGATCAGTATGTTCAAGGTCACTTCTCCTGCTGTTCTTGACTGACGTAGACGGACACCTCACCAACACCGCTGAAGCGCCCTGTCCAAGTACCAGATGCATTGATCGGCGCACGCGTGAACGATCCGGTAATCACCAGATCGCCGGGCTTCAACGCAAGATCGAACTGGTCAAGGCGCCGTGCCAGCCGCGCAAGCGATTCAAAGTGATCATCAATGTGACCGGCAGCCCGTGTGGTTTCAACCACAACACCGTCGTGCTCCAGGTTCACCACGATGGCTTCGAACGCAGTTTCTTCGATGGAACGAAAATCGCCGACCACAATACCCCATTGCGACAGGTTATCGGCCACACGCACCCCGTTACCCTGCGACCCTTTCAGGCGGTGGTGATTGATCTCAAAACCGGGCGCCACGCAGGGTGCAGCGGCGCGCATCTGCTGTGCATCTGCCTGCCCCGGTTTTTCCGGTGCCGTATCGATCCGGAAGACCAGTTCGTTTTCCAGGCCAAAACGCCAACCTTGCGGAAGGTTCAGAGTTGCCGGGCTCATGAATATGCGGCTGCGCAGGACGCATCCAAATGGACGGACGTTCACGCCAAACGCATCCCGTGAGGCACCAGAGGTGAGACCGATCTTATAACCGCCGCAGGCATCACCCTGCTCGATGTGGCGCTGAAGCAGATCGAGTTGCATGCGCTGCCCCTGATCCACCGTCAGATCGGCGTCAGCCCCGGTAATCTGACCGGTAACGGCTGCGTTCCACAGCGCATTTCGCAGCTCCGTTGCTTCTGTACTCGCAGATCGATCGCCCATCCAGACCTCTCCATTTACCTGCCCCGCTTGTCAGCGTAACCCAAAGGGCCGCCAAGCTCACCCGCGTCATGGGGCTCAAAACTAGGTTTTTGCCGGCGCATCTAGTAATTTGCATAGAGCCAGCAGCCACGATCAGGAGAGGACTATGCGCAACGGTTTCAAGGTACTCGACACAGATTGTCATCAGATGGAGCCACCACGGATCTGGAAAGACTACATCGACCCGGAATTCGCCGATCGCGCACCTGCGATTGCAGACATGGGCGGCGGCAAGCCGGGCATGATGTGCGAGGGGGAAGCGTTGGCAAAACAGGATGGCAGCTACCCCATGGCCTCAAAGGAGTTTCACGAAGCAGCCATCAGAGGGATGGAGAAGTTCGAAGCCTCCCGCAGTGAGGGTTTTAATCCGGCCAGCCGCATCCGCGACATGGACGCCCAGGGTGTCGACGCGCAGGTCATCTACCCAACCGTCGGCGGTCAGCTGCTGGGCAAGCCGTTCAAAGATCTGGATCTGCTGGCGGCAAGCTGCCGGGCTTACAACGACTGGAGTCTCGAATACTGCGGTCATGACGCGGCGCGTCTGAAGATGGCGGCCATGCTGCCCATGCAGGCTCCGGACCTGGCCGTGGAAGAAGCGAATCGCGCAGCGGCCGCGGGTGCCAGCGCCTTCTATGTGCGACCTAACCCGAGCCAGGGGCGCAACTTTTATCACGCCGACTACGATCGGGTGTGGGCGGCTATCGAAAAACTCGGTCTGCCGGTGTGCATACACGACTCCGGCTCGCCCCATCTGCCGTCTTTCGGCGAACGCATGGACACCCATACCTCGGGCCACATCATCGCCCACCCGTTCGAAGCCATGGTCGCCATGATGACGCTGATCTGGTACGGGGTCATCGAACGCTTTCCAGAACTCAAAATCGTGCATGTGGAAGCGGATGCCGGCTGGCTGCCGTACTGGCTGCAGCGCATGGAGCAGCACTGGGACTTTTCCGGCAATGCCGAACATCCGCTCTTGAAAAAGCGCCCAACCGAGTATTTCAAATCAAATTTTCTGGTGGCCTGCCGTGGCGATGAGATGACGCTGCCGTCGGTTGTGGATCTGGTGGGCGATGACTACATCACCTTCAACACCGACTACCCGCATCCGGATGGAACCTGGCCTGCCGGTATGCTGGCGCTCGAAAGCCAGCCGATCTCGCAGGAGAGCATCCGCAAGATCTACTGGGACAATCCGGCACCGCTGTTCGGGCTTGCCTGAGCTGCTTGGCTCAATAGCCCAGCAGGCGTTCAACCAGCAGAGCTTCAAAGGCCTGCTGGTCGTTCCACTCCATGGCGCAGCGGATCGATTTCGCACTGTCGTCGATGACCGTTGCACCGTCGTCAGCAACGCGAAGCCCGAGATCCTCCATCTTCAGCAGGTCCTCGGCGAACGCCAGATAGACGGCAACGGTATCGAACAGCAGCGAACTCTGACGCGTCAGGTCCACCTGCTTGTAGAGCTTTTCTCCGAAGGTGCCTGTCCAGATTCGATGGTTGTCCATAACCGCTCGCACAAGTGGCTTGTCCGATTGCAACAAGGCTTCAAACGCATCACCCCGGATCATCACCGTACCGCAGGTGTCGAGCGGTGTGATCGTCATGGGCCAGGCTGCCTCAAAAACCATTCGACACGCTTGAGGATAGGCTTTGACGTTGTATTCAAGATGCGGTTTGGGTGCGCCGAGATAACCTTTGCGCACGCTGCCATGCATGCCCACAAAGCGCACCTTGTCTGCGATCGACGGATCGCGCTGCAGGGCAGCAGCCAGATTGGTAACCGGCCCGATGGCGACAATGGTGACAGGCTCAGGAGAAGCATTGATCTGATCGATCATCGCGCCAACGCCATCGCGATGCACGGCTCCCACATAGTCAGCAAGGGTGAAGTCGGCAAGCCACGGCAGATGGGTTCTCGGCGTACTGGTTAGCGGTATACCAACACCCACCGGAACGTCATCGCGCTCGGCGATTGTCAACAGTTTTGCTGCCAGCGCTGCCGCATACTCGGTATCACCGTTCTCGCTCACCACCAGTTTGAGGTCGAGTTCCGGGCAGCACATAAGAAACGCAAGGGCCCACACATCATCCACATCCATGCCGATATCGGTGTCCAGAATGACCGGTATGCTCATTGGATCACGGTTTCGGCGATTTCGTTGACGACCTTGTTTTCAATATGACCGAGACCTTCGATTTCGATCCGGACTACGTCCCCCTCAACCAGAAAGCTCGGTGGTTTCATGGCAACCCCGACACCGGCCGGCGTCCCCATGAACAGAACATCCCCTACATCCAGGGTGAAGGCGCGGGTCAGATGCTCGATCGCGTCATAGCAATCAAAAATCAGG
>JAQBYL010000400.1 GCA_027622495.1 Pseudomonadota bacterium | reverse complement strand
GATTCTCGGATCAGCCAGTCCAACCTGAGAAAACACTCGAGTTAACGGTGGTATTCAGATGTTTCTGGCGCCTGGCGACCCGCCAGATTCAGGATGATTCCGACTTGGCACAGATTCTGCACTACTGCATTCGAGGCATCGGGCCTCGCAGGCATATCGCCTTTTCGCAAGAATGGAGAGTCAAATTTTGAACAAGAAAATACACACGTCGCTTGCGAGGTGGTATATCGCTGCAATCGCTGTGACGATGTCCGGCACGACTCTGGCAGGGGGTACGATCGAGATCGACGATACCCGGTCGGTAAGCGTCGGTGCCGGGCTCCGAACATCATTCAATAGCGTTGAAGATGCGGCGCCCAGTGGATCTGACCGATCGAACGATTTTGTCGCGGAGAGTATGCGCCTCTACTTCAGCGCCAAGGTCCACGAAAACATTTCTCTGATCTTTAATACCGAATGCCTTGCCTGTGGCGAGTCCGGTTCCAAATTCTTCGTCCTCGACGCCATCGCCTCATTTGAGTTCAACGATGCGTTCAACATCCATGCCGGACGGCATCTGACGCCCGCTGACCGAATTGAAATGAACGGACCCTACTACGGGCTCAACTGGAACCAATACACCATTCCGCTGCTGCCGTCAGATCAGAATCCGTTCAGCGCGAAAGCGGGTCGCTACGGACGTGATGACGGTGCCACGGTCTGGGGCAGCCTGGGCAAGTTTCAATACGCGGTCGGGGTTTTCAACGGCCTGGAGGGTGGTGCTAACACAAAGGACAAATTCCTCTACTCGGGACGTTTCGCATTCAACATCCTTAACAAAGAGGCCAACCCGGCGTACTACACGAGCAGCACCTATTATGGCAACGGCGGAGACATCCTGACATTTGCTCTGTTCGCTCAGTCTCAGGCGGATGGTGCCGGCACCGTGTTGGAGCCAGCTGATTTCAAGGCCTATGGCATTGACATGTTATTCGAAAAGGTCCTCGGTAAAGCCGGTGTTCTGACCATCGAAGGCGAATACAAGGAACATGACGTTGATATCACTCAGGGCATGCTGAACGATCCCGACTGCTTCTGCATGTTTGATGGAAAAACCTATTTCTTCACGGCCGCGTATCTGATCCCGGCTGAAGTCGGTTTCGGCAAATTCCAGCCGTATGTGCGCTACACGAAGAACGAACCGAATTCCTTCTTCCTGGAGAGCGATCTGACAGAAGTCGGGGTGAACTACGTGATCTCCGGCCACAACGCAAGGATTAACCTGAACTACGCAGATGGCGATGCCAACCTCACCGGTGTTCCGGGCAACGATGGCAATGCGGTCACATTCGGCATTCAGCTTCAGATCTGATTACACAGATGAAAACCATAAACACGGAGTACACAAAAGTGAACCTAACCTCTACCCGCGGACGCCCAGCACGTCTGCTCAGAATCAAAGCGACATTACTGGGTGCGCTGGCTTTGTCATTTGCACCATTCACCTTTGCAGCGGACACAATCAAGGTCGGCGTACTGCATTCACTGTCGGGAACCATGGCGATCAGCGAAACTACACTCAAGGACACGATGCTGATGCTGATCGAACAGCAGAATGCCAAAGGGGGTCTGCTCGGTAAGAAACTCGAGGCGGTGGTTGTCGATCCGGCATCGAACTGGCCTCTGTTCGCTGAAAAAGCACGCGGTCTACTGGAACAGGACAAAGTCGCTGCGGTCTTTGGCTGCTGGACATCTGTGTCTCGCAAATCGGTTCTACCGGTATTCGAAGAACTCAACGGCCTTCTGTTTTATCCGGTTCAATACGAAGGCGAGGAATCTTCCAGGAACGTTTTCTACACAGGTGCTGCACCGAACCAGCAGGCAGTACCTGCTGTCGACTACCTGATGAAGCAGGGTGTTACTCGATGGGTCCTCGCGGGAACCGACTATGTTTACCCACGCACAACCAACAAGATTCTGGAAGCGTATCTGAAGTCGAACGGCGTGAAACCCGCTGACATCATGATCAGTTACACGCCGTTCGGTCACTCAGACTGGCAGTCAATCGTTTCCGACATCAAGAGCTTTGGTTCTTCAGGTAAGAAAACCGCTGTGGTATCTACCATCAATGGCGATGCGAACGTGCCTTTCTACAAGGAGTTGGCCAACCAGGGCATTTCTGCGGAAGACATCCCCGTGGTGGCCTTCTCTGTGGGTGAAGAAGAACTTTCAGGTATAGATACCAGCCCGCTGGTAGGGCATCTGGCGGCGTGGAACTACTTCATGAGTGTAGAGGCCGATGTAAACGATGAGTTTATCGATAGCTGGCTTGCCTATATCAAGGACGAGGACCGGGTAACAAACGACCCGATGGAGGCACACTACATCGGCTTCAATATGTGGGTCGAAGCGGTGAAGAAAGCCGGAACGATAGACCCTTCTGCAGTCCAGGAAGCGATCATCGGAGTCTCGGTGCCTAACCTGTCCGGCGGCCTTTCGACCATGATGCCGAACCACCACATCACCAAGCCTGTACTGATCGGAGAAATTCAGGATGACGGTCAGTTTCAGATCGTCTGGCAGACTTCCGGCACGGTCGTAGGCGATGAATGGTCGGATTATCTTGAGGGTTCCAAAGATTTGATCGCCGATTGGCGGGCGCCCCTCTCCTGTGGCAACTACAACGTCAAAACCGGTAAATGCTCGGGGCAGAATTATTGATTGAAATCCGCTGATAGGTGACTCGCAACCGAGCCTGAACCGCCTGCGTCCCGTGATCGGGGCGCAGGCATAACTGAACAGAGATCAATTTGCGGGCTGAACTGCGAGGGAAAAATGTTAGCAGGATCAACATTGGATCTGAGGCGGATTGGCCTGATCTTATACATTGGCCTTTTAGGCTGGGCGCCGTGGCAAACAACTGAGGCAGCAAACGAGACTGCACCGGCCGGCGTCAGCCCATCCACGACGGAAACCGGCTTGCGGGATGCGGTCAGCAGACTGAACACCAATGACTTCGCGCAGAAACTCGAGGCCGCCGGAGAAATCACCGGCATCGACCATGTGCGTGCCCCCATCATTCTGAATGCGCTTGTTAATGGCGAGCTGAACACGTTAAGCGCCGACAAGTCAGTCGTCGTAGTCGCTACCCGAACTGATGATGGTTACGACCTGGAAGATGCAATCACGGGTCAGGCACTTGAGCCGGTCGGCAAACGCGGTGTAAGAAAAATCGCCGTGAACAACCAGCTGCGTACAGCGGTGCGGGAAATTCTGGCGATGCGCTCTCTGAGTGCACCTGACCCTTTACGGCGTCTGGCGGCGGTTAAGGATATGTTCGGTGCGCTCGATGACAGTGCCGCAGACATTCTAAAATCTGTCCTCTTAAACGAAAGCGATCCGCATGTTAAGAGTGCAATTCACGATGCGTTAGCCCTGCTCGATTTGCAGGACGGTACCGAAGATCAGCGGTCACAAGCCATCGATCATCTCTCGGAGAACGTCAGTGGGGTGGTCCGGACTGCGCTGCTGACATTATCCGAAGACGATACTCTTTCCCCCGGCTTGAGAGAAAAAGCCAGGCAGTCGATTGCGGCGATCGAGGAGACGCTGCGCGTCTATCACATGGTCGAAATTGTGTTTTTTGGTCTCTCGCTTGGATCTGTTCTGGCTCTTGCGGCCATTGGTCTGGCGATCACTTTTGGCGTAATGGGCGTCATCAACATGGCCCATGGTGAGATGATCATGCTGGGTGCCTACACAACATATGTTGTACAGATATTGATGCCCGACGCCATCAGCTACTCGCTCTTTGTTGCGATTCCCGCGGCGTTCCTGGTCTCCGGTCTGGTCGGTATAGCGATTGAGAGAGGGGTCATTCGATTTCTGTATGGCCGGCCACTCGAAACGCTGCTGGCAACATTCGGCCTCAGTCTGGTCCTGCAGCAACTGGTAAGAAGCATATTTTCGCCACTTAACAGATCTGTGATTACCCCGGATTGGATGAGTGGGTCTCTGGAACTGATTGCGGGTCTGTCGTTTACCTACAATCGTCTGTACATACTGATGTTCTCGCTTGTAGTTTTCTTTGCCCTGCTCGCAGTCCTCAACAAAACCAGGCTTGGTCTTGAAGTTCGCGCTGTTGCGCAGAATCGTGCTATGGCACGCGCTGTCGGTGTGCGTACAGCCTGGG
>JAQBYL010000399.1 GCA_027622495.1 Pseudomonadota bacterium | reverse complement strand
CGATATTTGGGCAGCTACGAAAAGAGCTCGGTGATGTTTTGAAGCAGCTTGCGCAACAGAAGGAAAGCTTGATCGAGGAAGGGCATCTAATGCCGGATCACAAGCGTGGTTTTCCCGCCAAGCATCGCTATTTCGATCATCAACGAAGTTGGTCTATATCCCTGTTAAAAATACTATCCTCCCGACCCCACTACTCTGCCCGTCCTGCCATCTGCGTCAGCATGCCTTCCTGAATCAGAAAATCGCAGATCGTCTGAACGCCGTCGCCGGTTTTCAAGTTGGTGAAAACATACGGTCGATTACCGCGCATGCGCCGGGTGTCTGCATCCATCACCGCAAGAGAAGCGCCAACATACGGTGCCAGATCGGTCTTGTTGATGATCAGCAGATCAGAGCGGGTGATCGCCGGACCACCTTTCCTGGGCACTTTCTCACCAGCCGCAACATCGATGATGTAGAGCGTCAGATCGACCAACTCCGGGCTGAAGGTCGCACTGAGATTGTCACCTCCACTTTCGACCAGAATCATCTGTATGTCAGGAAAGCGCTTCGCCAGGTCATCAATGGCGGCGATGTTGATCGATGCGTCTTCCCGGATGGCGGTGTGAGGACATCCGCCGGTTTCTACGCCAATGATCCTATCTTCTGTCAGCGCCTGCGCACGGACCAGAATTTCCATGTCCTCCTGCGTATAGATGTCATTGGTGACCACACCAATTTCAAAACGGTCACGCATGGCTTTGCAGAGCGTTTCGACCAGCGTGGTCTTGCCTGCACCCACCGGACCACCGATACCGACACGAAGAATGTCCTGATTCATATCTGCTTGCCTCCTACGATCTGAAAATGCGCGTGTACTGGCGGGCGTGAGCGGCGCTGGCGATGGCCATGCCAGGTGAGGTGTTGCCAATCGCATCGTCATCAACCCGTGAGGATGCGGCGACAATGTCTGGCACGATCTGAGCAAAGCGGAGCAGTATGCGCTGACCGTCAGTTTGACCCAGCGGGACCAGCTTCACCGCTGCCGCTGCCTGGTTTTCACACCAGATCCAGGCAAAACCAGTACAGGCGCTGTTGATGTCGATACACCAGTGGACACACAGTCGGGCAAAGCTCAACGCAAACGAGGGCTGCGTTTCGAAGTCAGGCCATGTCAGGTTGGGATACAGATCGTTCACCAGTCTTGCCAGGGCTTTGCCCATATTGACGTCTTCCGCCTGCAGTTCTGCCGTCTCGCGGTTGGCGAGGAGAAATTCATTCCAGCCACGGAGCGCCTCCAGGTCGTGCTCTTGTACCGCACGGTACATACGCCGCAGTACCGGCAGGTCAAGACGTCCCATGGAGGTCTCACCCAGACCCAGGATCCACTCCCCGGCCTGCGCAGCACAGGTCACCCACTTACAATCGACGGCGTGTTCCAGACCCTGTGAATAGCTGTAACCGCCTACAGGCAGCATTGGACTCACCAGAAGCCAGAAGCGCGGATCCGGCAAACTCGAACGGCTAGTGTTCATGGTTGTGCACTGCCGGCAGGCCATGACTATAGGCGCCGCCTTCCGGTTCAAAGCCGCTCTGCATTACCTGCACTGCAAACCCCATATTGATCAGCATGTCATCCAGCACATGATCGTGAAGGTACTGCACCCAGGCATCGCCGATCTGAACCCATACGTGTCGATTTCCCAGATGATAGGCAGCCCTGGCCAGCGCACCGGGATCACTCGAGGTCAGACGGGACACTGTCTCGGGTGCTGCATGCACAATGATCTGCTCACCGTCTTCACTTTGAAGGATGTCTCCGCCACGCAGGAGGGTGCCTCTCGGCAGCTTCAGACCAACCTCGCGGCCATCTGTGAGCACTGTTTTCTGCCGCGTTTTCTGGCGCGCCTCGAACGGCAAAACCAGATCACCGATCGCTTCACCACGGTCGTAGCTCAGGTGTGTGAATGTAGGTAGGGCCACGGCTAAAACAGGCAATACAGTTGCGCCAGAGGCAGTTCGGTGGCTGGTTCGCATGTCAGTATCTCGCCGTCAGCACGTACCTGGTACGTTTCAGGGTCGACTTCAACGACCGGAGTCAGATCATTCAGTTTCATGTCTGCCTTGCGCACCGTTCGTGTGTTTGTTACCGCGACCAGTTGTTTCTTCAGGCCAAGCGTTTCACCAATCCCCGCCGCCAGCGCAGCTTTCGATACAAAGGTAAGATTCGTCGACGTCAGCGCCCCGCCGTAAGCGCCAAACATATATCGATAATGGACCGGTTGCGGTGTCGGTATCGATGCGTTCGGATCGCCCATTGCCGCTGCTGCGATGAACCCGCCTTTCAGGATGAGCGCCGGTTTGATGCCGAAAAAGGCCGGTTTCCACAACACCAGGTCAGCCAGTTTGCCTTCTTCAATGGACCCAACCTCGTTGGCGATACCGTGGGTGATGGCCGGGTTGATCGTGTACTTGGCTATGTAGCGCCTGACGCGCAGGTTGTCGGCACGATCACTGTCCTGCGGCAACGGCCCCCGCTGGACTTTCATTTTGTGTGCCGTCTGCCAGGTGCGGCAGATGACTTCGCCGACGCGGCCCATAGCCTGGCTGTCCGAAGCGATCATGGAAAAAGCACCCAGGTCATGCAGGATGTCTTCGGCGGCAATCGTTTCTCTGCGGATGCGCGATTCAGCGAATGCAACATCCTCGGGAATTTTCGGATCCAGGTGATGACATACCATCAGCATGTCGAGGTGTTCATCGATGGTGTTAACGGTGTAGGGACGGGTCGGATTGGTCGACGAAGGCAGCACATGAGCTTCGCCACAGGCCTTGATAATGTCCGGTGCGTGCCCGCCGCCCGCACCCTCGGTATGGTAGGTGTGGATCGCCCTGCCTTTGAATGCCGCCAGGGTGTCTTCAACAAACCCAGACTCATTCAGTGTATCGGTATGTATCGCAACCTGAATGTCATGCTGCTCGGCAACGTTCAAGCAGTTGTCAATCGCGGCTGGTGTGGTCCCCCAGTCTTCATGCAGTTTGAGACCCATCGCACCGGCTTCCACCTGTTCATTCAACGCTTCTGGCAGGCTGGCGTTACCCTTGCCAAGAAATCCGATGTTCATCGGAAAAGCGTCGGCCGCCTGCAGCATTTTCCCCAGGTTCCACCCACCAGGCGTGCAGGTGGTTGCGTTGGTTCCGGTAGCAGGACCCGTTCCGCCGCCTAGCATGGTCGTTATACCGGACATCAACGCTTCTTCAATCTGCTGCGGGCAGATGAAGTGGATGTGTGCATCAATGCCACCGGCGGTCAGAATCATGCCTTCACCGGCCAACGCTTCGGTTCCCGGACCGATCACGATGTCTACGTTGCTCTGTATGTCGGGATTCCCGGCTTTACCAATCTTGAAAATACGTCCGTTTTTGACACCAACGTCGGCTTTCACAATGCCCCACCAATCGATGATCAGCGCATTTGTGATCACCAGATCAACTGTTTCACTGCTGCCTCGCTGACTCTGGCCCATTCCATCGCGAATAACTTTTCCGCCGCCGAACTTGACCTCATCGCCATAGCTGGTGAAGTCCTTCTCGACTTCAACCACGAGTTCCGTGTTGGCCAGCCGAACCCGGTCACCGGTCGTCGGTCCGAACATGTCGGCATACGCTGCGCGATCCATGATGCTCATGTTGCGTCCTCAAGCTTGCCCATGATCCTGCCATTAAAACCAAACACCCTGCGTTCACCGGTATAAGGCACCAGTCTCACGGTCCTGACCTGTCCCGGTTCGAAACGCACCGCCGTGCCGGCAGGAATCGCCAGACGCTGGCCCCGCGCAACACTCCGGTCAAAGTCGAGAGCAGCATTCGTTTCGGCAAAGTGATAATGCGATCCGACCTGGATCGGTCTGTCGCCGGTGTTGGCGACCCTGATCTGTGTTTCGGGCCTTGATGCGTTCAACTCGATCACGCCTGGTTCAATGAAATATTCTCCCGGTATCACGTCTATTCTCCTGTCAGGCAATCAGTCGATCGGGTTGTGAACGGTGACCAGCTTGGTCCCGTCGGGGAAGGTCGCTTCCACCTGTACGTCGTGCACCATCTCTGGCACACCCTCCATGACGTCGTCTCTGCCCAGCAGGGTGGTACCGTACTGCATCAGATCCGAGACGCTGCGCCCGTCGCGCGCGCCCTCCATGATTGCC
>JAQBYL010000398.1 GCA_027622495.1 Pseudomonadota bacterium | reverse complement strand
CATCTCACGCGCACACGCGACTTTGACCTTGTTCGGGTGCTTACTCGCCAGCAGCAGGCGTCTCCTGCTCCGCAGGAGCAGGCGGTTCCCCTTCTTGTTCAACCGCTGCAAACACCGATCTGCGATAGCCACGCTGGTTCGCTTCAATCAAGGCCGTGCACAGATACCGATTGCCCTGCCGGGTGATGCCCAGCCGATTCGATTTCCGCCGCAAGGCGTATTCTCGAATGTCCATCCCCGCCCAGGACACCAACCGTCGCGGATGCGCAAACCGTTTTACGTCGCCGATCTCGGTGATGATCGTCAACGCAAAAAGGTTCTTGATGCCCCCCCTACAAAAATAGAGTAACAGGTTAGTGCCTTGACCGGTTCCTGATATCTGGGAGTCACCGCTAGCGCTTCGACTTCATCACCATAGGCGGCCAGTATCTCGTCCATATTCTTGAGCTGGCGCAGTAGCAGCGACAGATTGGTTCGCAAACTATCAGTACAACTCGCAATCGTTCTTTCCAGCCAACCGTAGTGATGCGTCCGCCAGTGCGTCTTGCTGTTGCACTCCGCCTTGTAGTGCAAACCGTTGCGGCGCAGCAATGACAGGATGTGTCTGCGCAGGTCTCCTTGCTGGTGCATCAACTGTTGCCTTGACCGCAACAGATCTCGATCCTGTTCGACCTCGGCATCCGGTGCCGCCACGGTGGTCAGCAGACCATTCGCATAAAACTCCGCCAGGTCCGCTGCATCGATGCGATCGGTTTTCACCGACTTACCGGCTCGTCTAGGAATACTCGACGGCGCAACCACCTCACACACATAGCCTCGTGCCTGCAGATCCCGTTGCAACGAAAAGCCAACGTAGGATGCTTCGTAGCACAGCCGGGGAACCAATCAGCCATTGAGCAAACTTGTCTGGCCCGGAGAACCTGCGATAGTGTAATCGTATTCAAGGGAGCAAGACGTGAGCGCCAGTATCGACCCGCAATATCGGGAAACTTTATCCAGAGACTTACGCCACATGAACCTGAACTCATGAGCGAGTTCAGAATCGGTATCATCGGTGACCTGCATACGCATTTCGATGAAATCGATGTTTATCAGTTCGACCACAGTCACTACGATCTGCTGTGCTTTACCGGCGATCTTGGCGGCGGGAGCGCCGACAGCACGGTACGCATCGCCCGGGTCATGTCCCGCCTGAAAAAACCCGTCCTCGTGATGCCGGGCAACAATGACACCATCGATACCATCGAACTTGCGGCCGAACTAACTCATCGAGCAGGTCTGGCAGCCCTCACCGGCATGCGCAAACAAGATGACTATCAGCCGCCACAGACGCCCAATGTGCAGGTATGCGGTTACAGCAATCACCGTTTTAAGCACAGTGACGATCTGGACTTCACGGTGATCGCGGCACGGCCGCACAGCATGGGTGGCCCGGACTTGTCATTTCCTGAATTCATGGTCGATACCTACGGTATCGGCAGCATGGCTGAATCACAGGACCGCCTGATCTCTCTGGTCGACGCGGCTCAGACCCAGAAGCTGATCTTTCTTTCGCACAACGGGCCGCTGGGGCTGGGGGCATTGCACCGTGACCCCTGGGGCGCCGACTTTCTTGCGGAGGGTGGTGACTGGGGTGATCCGGATCTGACCGGTGCAATTGAACATGCCGTCGCAATCGGCAAGCAGGTGCTCGCAGTGATTGCTGGTCACATGCACATCCGCACCAAACAGGGTGTTGAACGCAACTGGCGCAGCGTGATTGACGGGGTGCACTACGTCAACGCGGCGCGCGTACCGCGCATCTTCTCAGATGCGAATGATGTGCAGCGTCATCATCTCGCAGTTACGGTCAGCCGGGTCGGGATCGAGTTCAGCGAAATGTTGATCCCGCAGGGGGGTTAGTCCCCGACGACCTCGAGCGGCTCAAGACCCGGAACTGTAACTCCAGGCGTGAAAGGGGCAGCTGAACACATTCCGGCGACCCCCAAACATGGCCCGGCTCTGATCAGGCCACATCGTCCAGCAGCGCCGCGGCACGCGCCAAAGTGATGCCGAAATACTCACGGACCAGATTGATAAGGGCATTTTCTCTGACGTCGACCGCCTCATCTGCCACCGCCACTGCCGCTGCCAGGGTAAACGCGGTTTCCCTATCATCGCGGTCTGCACCTAAGATCGCACCGATGGCCATGATGCGTTCTTCTACACCAACCTCGCGTGCCGTAAAGGCGAAATTTTCGAACAGGGCATCGAGTTCCTGCGGGTCAAACTGTCCGTCGGCGAGGATCTGGAGGGCGGCAGTCAGGGACGCCTGCTCAGCAGGCGCGACCTCTCCGTCGGCAACCATGGTCAGATACATGATCTCGGCAAACGGAGCGAGTCTGCGTGCGATGGCGGCGCGAATGGCTGGTGGAGCTGGCTGAGCATCGCTTCCGGCAAACTGGACTGCCGATTGCAGCAGGTTGTCGCGCAGTCGGCGGATCGTGCGGGTGTTAATTTCCAAGCGCGGTTTTGCTCATTGCAGGTTCCTTTAAATCGATAGTGCAGTTCGATGAGTGGTCCGGGCGCTTATCTGACCGGCTGATGGCAACAATTCTACCCGATCCGACCGTTTCAGCGGCGTCCCGCAGAACAACGGTTTTCCTGCACCACGGCTTACGGGCGTATAGTTGGCAGGGCAAGGAGATACGAGGGTTCTGACAAGTTAACGCTTTCACCTCATGAAAAGTGGGCGTATGGGACTAAATAACCGTGCGAAACCACTACCCAAAACCAGCCGTGACGGGGGTTAGCTGGCTATTTCAGCTGGCGCGCGGGGTCTTGGCGGCCATGTAGTACGCGGATTATTTCCACACTGGCGGACGTAACACGGTAAAACAGAATATGGCTTTCAATTGGCAGGCTGCGTATACCGGCGAGTAGTTCTGGCCGCTCTGTGCCCATGAGAGGATGCTCAGTCAACGACCAGAATTTTTTTTTTAGGGTTTCCAGATAGCTAACGGATTGAGTCTGTCCCCATTGTCGAAGCCCGAACTGATAAATGTCTTTGAGATCGACTTTGGCTGCCGGAGCAATTAACAGTACGTGTTTTGGCATTCAGCTCAAGCCTTGATATCGTCAAAAAATGCACTCAGCGCTTCTTTCGATTCGAGCGTGATACCTTCACCACGCTCCAGCTGGTCTACGCCAACTTTCAGTTGTTCGCGCAGTCGAGCTAGCTTCACTTCATGAATCCAATCTTCATGAGTATCCATAAAGCGCAGTGCTTCACGGATCACTTCGCTGGCATTGTTGTACAGGCCGCTTTCCACCTTGGCTTTAACGCGGGATTCGAGTTCTGGTGTCAGTGATACATGCATGGTGACCTCCAAAGGTAGACATTGTCATGAAAAATGCTAGGTTGGAATACAAAGATTGTCAATGATTGTATTTGCATGCCCAATCAACCGCCCATTAAACGCTGCGCCATCTATTCCCGGTCATCCGTGGAAAAGGACAACCGTGACCCATTCGATTCGGTCAGCGCCCAGTTTATGGCCTGCGCCGAATTCGTCGGCTCTCAGGTCAGCCGCAACTGGACCTTGGTGAGCGCCCTTTATGAGGATCGAGGTTATTCTGGCAGTCATCTGCGTCGGCATGGTTTTCAATCACTGCTCGCCGATACTAAGCGCGGGCTGATTGATGTGGTGGTCGTTCACCGGCTCGATCGTTTGACGCGAAACCTATCCGACTTTCAGCAAATCATCGCCGAATTTAATGCCCATAACGTTGCGTTGGTTTCGGTGACCCAGCAATTGGATATGTCGCATCATGTTGGCCGGTTAGCAACCAATATCCTGACGTCTTTTGCTGAGTTTGAGCGCGAGATGGTCGGCCAGCGTGTGAAGGAAAAGCGTGCGGCGACGTTACAGAATGGCCGCTGGCAAGGTACGTCTTGCCCATTCGGCTATCGCATTAAAAATGATTGCTTGGTGATCGATGCTGCCGAGTCTGCCATTGTGAAGGAGCTATTTTCCCGTTATGCCAACGAGGAATCCGTAACTGCACTGATTCGTAATTCGGATGAGCGCCGCGTGCGCATTAAGCGATGGCTGACCAGAACGGGTAAGCAACGAGGTCAACACCCAATCAAGAGCTATGGTTGAAAGTGGTGTACGGATGAGTTGATAAAAGCGGCGTGCCTTGCTG
>JAQBYL010000397.1 GCA_027622495.1 Pseudomonadota bacterium | reverse complement strand
TCACTGCAAGCGCCGCGGCAATGAAGCGCCCGTTGATGGCAGCAACAATGGCATAGAAACCGCCAAACAGAGCCGCCGTTGTGATCAGATTAGGGAGAAGGTAGATACTGAAAAGACGGTGGTGAACCTCTTCGGGTTCACCGTCTATGCCATGAAGTTGACCTTTCTCCGGTTCAGACACTCAGTTTTTGTCCTTATCCACCAGTTTGTTGGCTTCGATCCAGGGCATCATGGCTCGAAGCCGCGCACCCACTACCTCTATATCATGTTCTGCGGTCAATCGCCGCATGGCTTTGATGCTCGGCGCACCCGCCTGATATTCGGTAACAAACTCACGGGCGAATTTGCCGGTCTGAATTTCCGCCAGAATCCGCTTCATTTCCACCTTGGTTTCGTCGGTGATGATTCGTGGACCGCGGGTCAGACCACCGTACTCAGCGGTGTTCGATACCGTGTACCACATGTTTGCAACGCCGCCTTCGTAAAAGAAATCGACGATCAGCTTGAGTTCATGCAGGCACTCGAAGTAGGCCATCTCGGGTGCATAGCCAGCTTCTACCAGCACTTCGAAGCCAGCCTGAACCAGAGAAGCAGCACCACCACACAAAACCGCCTGTTCACCAAAAAGGTCAGTCTCGGTTTCTTCACGGAAGCTCGTCTCAATGACGCCCGCACGTCCGCCACCGTTTGCCGAGGCATAAGACAGCGCAGTGGACTTGGCTTGTCCTGACGCGTCGCGAAAAACGGCGATAAGACTCGGCACACCACCGCCAGCAACATAGGTGGACCGCACGGTATGGCCGGGGCCTTTGGGTGCAATCATGATCACGTCGAGATCGGCACGCGGCTCGATCAGTTCGAAGTGAATGTTAAAGCCATGGGCAAACGCGAGTGTTGAACCCTGTTTGACGTTGGGGGCAATGTGGTCGCGGTAAAGCGCACCCTGCAGTTCATCTGGTGTCAGAATCATCACCAGGTCAGCGTCTTTAACCGCTTGCGGTACCTCGGCCACCTTGAACCCGGCGTTCTCGGCTTTGCGCCAGCTGTCAGAGCCTTTGCGCAGCCCGATGGTTAAATTTTCTACCCCTGAATCGCGCAGGTTGTTGGCGTGGGCATGGCCTTGCGAACCGTAGCCCACGACCACCACATTCATTTTTTGAATGATCGACAGGTCTGCGTCTTTGTCGTAATAAACTTGCATTTACATTTCCTAAAAGAGTCTCTTTGTTATCAGGGCCTTGTTATCAGCGCCTTGTTATCAGGGCCTTGTTATCAGCGCGCCAGCACGGACATGGCTTACAGGCTCAACACCTTGTCCCCACGGCTGATGCCCGAAACACCGGTCCGAGCCAGTTCCAGAATCAGGTTTTTGCCGATGGCCCGCACAAACGCATCGAGTTTATCGCTGGGACCGGTTAACTGCACGGTGAACGAATTGGCGGTGATATCGATGATCTGACCGCGAAAAATATCCGAGGTCCTTTTGATCTCATCACGTGCCGTGCCTTCAGCGCGAATTTTGACCAGCATCAGTTCCCGTTCAACATGATCGGTGCCGGTCAGATCCAGCACCTTGACCACCTCGATCAGGCGATGCAGGTGTTTGGTGATCTGCTCAATTTTACTGTCATCGCCCGATGTGGTCAGGGTCAGACGGGACAGTGTCTCATCCTCTGTGGGGGCTACCGTCAGCGATTCGATATTGTAGTTGCGTTGAGCAAACAGACCCACCACACGCGACAGCGCGCCCGCTTCGTTTTCGAGCAGAACAGCCAGGATTCTACGCATCAGCCATTCTCCGTCTTGAGCGTTTTGCCGAGGAACATCTCGTTCATGGCGCCACCCTTGATGGCCATGGGATAAACGTGCTCGTGACGATCAACCCACACATCCAGAAACACCAGCCGATTGCGCAGTTCGTCGCTGAAGACCCGCCGCATGGCTGGCTCCAGATCTTCTGCCTGGTCCACGCGTATGCCGACATGGCCAAACGCTTCGACCAGAGTTTTGAAATCCGGCAATGAATCACTGTAGGTGCTGCTCGAGTGGCGACCGCCGTACTGCATGTCCTGCCACTGCTTGACCATGCCGAGGGCCTGGTTGTTCAGATTGATGATCTTCACCGGCAGACCGTACTGCAGACAGGTAGACAGCTCCTGCATGTTCATCATGAAACTGCCTTCACCGGTCACGCAGGCAACCGTCGCCCCGGGATGACCAAACACCACCCCCATGGCGGCGGGCAGACCGAAACCCATGCCGAGACCGCCGGAATTGATCCAGCGACGCGGCTTTGGAAATTTATAGTATTGCGCCGCAAACATCTGATGCTGACCCACGTCGCTCGCAACGAACGCCTCGCCTTTGGTCGCCTTGTACAGGGCCTGGATTACCATCTGCGGCAGAATGGGTTGCCCGGCAACGGGTTTCAGATCGTGGTTGAGACCATGTTCTGCGCGCCAGCCGTCGATGGTCTTCCACCAGGCAGCAATTCTGTTCCGATCCAGTTTGTCTGGAGCTCTTTCCTGCTCTTCCGCAAGCAACTGCTCCATGCTGTCCAGAACATTGGCGACTCTGCCAACGATGGGCACATGGGCGGGAATGATTTTGGATATGGAGGTCGGATCCACATCGATGTGAATCACCTTGGCCTGCGGACAGAATTTGTCCGGGGCATTGGTCACGCGATCATCGAAGCGCGCACCGACGGCCAGAATCACATCACAGTGGTGCATGGCCATATTGGCTTCATAGGTGCCATGCATACCCAGCATGCCGACAAACTGCGGGTCATTCCCAGGGAAAGAGCCGAGCCCCATCAGCGTGTTGGTAACCGGCAGGTTCAGCAGCCGGGCGATGCGCGTCAGCGCGTCAGCGCCCTCACCCAGTACCACCCCGCCACCCGCATAGACTATTGGCCTGTCGGCCGCGAGCAGCGTGGCGAGCGCCAGGCGGATCTGCCTGCCGTTGCCTTGAACAGCCGGATTGTAGGATCGCAGACGGATCTGCTCCGGATATTCGTAAGGGAACGCTGCTGCCGGATCGGTGGTGTCTTTCGGGATGTCGACCACCACCGGACCGGGACGCCCGGTACTGGCGATGTGAAACGCTTTTTTAATGGTGAGCGGAATGTCGGCCGCATTCTTGACCAGAAAACTGTGTTTAACCACCGGCCGCGAAACGCCGATCATATCCGTTTCCTGAAACGCATCCGTGCCGATCTGAGCTGTTGCAACCTGCCCTGACAACACCACCATGGGTATTGAATCCATATAGGCAGTGGCGATCCCGGTGATGGCGTTGGTGGCACCCGGACCCGAGGTCACCAGCACCACGCCGGTTTTACCGGTCGCACGGGCATAGCCATCGGCCATGTGGGTGGCGGCCTGCTCATGGCGCACCAGGATGTGTTCGATTTTCTGCTGTCGAAAGATCGCATCGTAAATATGCAGCGCGGCACCACCGGGGTAACCGAATACATACTCGACGCCTTCGTCCTGCAGTGCCCGGATCAGCATGTCGCCGCCGGACAGCATTTCGCTCATAACAAATCCTTAACCTGTTGATAACTTACTGATAACTTATTGATTTTTCGGAGATTCTTTACGCCGCAACAGCAAAGAGCCGGCTATTCTTCTTTGTCGCCTGCGCCATGTCAACGAAACTGAGAGATGGCTAGCAAAAACACACACCCACACAACCTAATTAAATCAGCCTGACCAAGGGCTGTGATATTGTGCCATCGATGCGAGGTTTCACATGATTCAGCCCAGAACCAGGTTAAGTTTGCCCTTCAATCCACTGCGTATGACCCTGGTCTGCGCGCTGGTTTTGCCCCTCCTGATGGGTGCCAAGATCTACCGTTGGGTGGACGATAACGGTGTGGTGAATTTCACCGAGCAGAAGCCGCGCGATGTTACGGCCCAGGAGATTGAAGTCCACGTGAGTGGCATCGTAGACAGCTCCGATCCGACCCCGCGCGCGGATGAGTCTGAAGCACCGACCTCAGAAACAGACGAAGAAGCAACCCCGGAACTGACCGACGCACAGCGCCAGGAGTTGGAAGATCTGCAACGCCAGGAGCAGCAGCGTCAGGAAGATCTGGTGAAGTTGAAGGCAGAAAACTGCGTGAAAGCGCGGGCTCTGCTCGAAAAACTGACCATCAACAACCGCATTCGTCTGCGCCAGCCCGATGG
>JAQBYL010000396.1 GCA_027622495.1 Pseudomonadota bacterium | reverse complement strand
GATCCCGGACTTTGAAAACACCAGCCTGTTCCTCGACATCGGCAGCAACCCACGCGTCTCGCACATGAGTTTTGTGCACATGACCGATCCCATGCAGGCTTTGCGCGACATCGTCAAACGAGGTGGTCGCGTGGTCCATGTGAATCCACGCAGAACGGAATCAGTCAGCCCCGCCACCGGCGATCTGGTTCAGATCAAACCGGATACCGATGTGTATCTGCTCGCTGCAATGATTGATGCCATCAGAAGCCTCGGCCTTATCGATTGGGACATCATCGATCAATACGGCGATCGCACCGATGAGCTGTGGGCCTTTGCCAGCCGTTATCCGGCGTCGCGTGTTGCACCCATAACGGGCTTGTCCGAAGAAACCATCATTGATCTGGCAAAGGCGTTTGCCACCGCCGACGGAGCCAGCATTCACGCATCTACCGGCATCAACATGGGTCGCCAGGGTACCCTCGCCTACTGGCTGGTGCAGATGCTCAGTTTTGTGACCGGCAATCTCGGCCGCAAGGGGGGTAACGTTTATTCACCCGGCTATTTCCCAGCCGCAACCGTTGGTCTGCGCCGCAATGTGGATCCGTATTTCGAAACCGATTTCGGTGCTTTGCGCACCATGAACGGCAGCCTGCCGGGCAATCTTCTGGCCGACTATATCGAGAGCGGCAAAGTCAAAGCGCTTATCTGCATGAGTGGCAATCCGGCCCTGTCGATCGGCGGAAGCGATCGCCTGCAGAAAGCACTTGCGTCACTCGATCTGCTGATCGTGATCGATATTTATCCGAACGCTACAGCAGAACTTGCGGATTTCGCGCTGCCTGCGACCGACTGGCTGGAACGGGCAGACATCAACTCTGTATCGCTCGGATTTCAACCGATCCCCTATGTTCAGCACGTGGAAGCAGTGGTAGAACCCCGCGCCATGCGCAAACCGGAGTGGTGGATTTTCGCCAGACTGGAGCAGGCTCTCGGCCTGCCATCGGTGCTTGACGATGCACAGCGTGAGCCGTTCGCGCGCGCCGAGCGTCAACTCCACGCGGTGAACATTACGCTCGAGCAGATTTCAAAGGCACCGTCCCGCACGATTGTTCTGCCACCGGTTAAACCGGATCTGCTCTATGAGCTCGGTATGCAGAACCCGAACGGTCGCGTCGACTGCTGCCCGTCTGGGTTTGATGACGCGCTCCTGCGCTGTGAAGAAATATTCAACGACTTAGCTTCGGAACCGGCCGATACGTTCAAGCTCATTACGTTGCGCACCAACTACATGATGAACAGCTGGCTGCACACCATCCCGGCTCTCAAACGCGATCACGCGTTAGACAATCCGCTATACATCAACCCGCTGGATGCGAAAGACTCCGGCTGGTCAGAAAACAGCGAAGTCTGTGTGGAAAACAGTTCCGGTAAATTGATCGCAACACTGAAGCTCGACGATCGCCTGAAGCGCGGCGTAGTGGCCATGACGCATGGCTGGGGTCAGGGTAAGAATCCGGCGATGACCAGGGCATCTAATCACCCCGGGGTTAACGTCAACAATCTTCTGCCCAGCGGCCCCGGTTCGTTTGAGCCTTTGTCAAACCAGTCATTCATGACCGGCATCCGGGTGAATATATCGAGCGCCTGATCCTGCACTTCAGGCTGCGTTGAACGAAAGCGCATTCTTCAACCCGCTGTAAACAGGCTGGTCTATCGCGAGTTGATTGACCACAGTAGTGCGCAGATGGGTCTGAAGATCAACGTCAGAAAGGGCTATCTCGCCACCCCTTAACCCTTTGACCAGACGCCATCGCAGATCAGAAAGGCTCGCATCCGGTGCGTTTAACAGGGTGCGCAACCGCGCGGTTTCAGCGTCACGGTGCCGTTCACCCGAAGCCAGGTCACGTAAAACAATATCCAGCGAGTTGGCCGCAACCCTGGACATGAAATTCAGCCGTCCCTGTGTCGCCGCCATGACATCATTGCGCAGATAGTCACGCACGCTGATCAGCAGTTCATCGAGTCGCGGCATTTCATCAGATGCCGTCAGATCCAGCCCTTCGACCAGTTGCACCGGCCCCGGAATCAACAGGTTAGCGCAGTCGACCTGGCACTCCGATGAGCGTCGGCCAATCCCCGGTCGCTCCACGGTCTTGTCTGGTCCGCTTCGATAGTGTTCAGCCATACCGAGGCAGCCAACCGCCCACCAGAAGGAGCCAAACACTTCCCAGAACTTAACTCGTTGCGGGTTAACGGCTTCACCAGATACCGATTCATAGCCAGCGAACAGATCTTCGTAACGACCGAAACCACCCACTGGCAGATCGCTGCGACCGAAGCGCCACGAATTGGTACAGATCCAGCCAAGGTCACGCATGGGATCCCCGATGTGCGCAACCTCCCAGTCCAGCACAGCGACTACACCTTCGGTTGAAACCATGACGTTGCCGTTGCGAAAATCATTGTGGACCAGTTTCTGCTCGGCGGTCTGCGGTAGATTGTCCTTAAGCCAGCGACCCACATAGTCGATCATGGGTTGCGGTGTGTTGAAAGCACGATAACGCTCCCAGGTCTGCTCCACGTAGTCAGAAGGAGGTTGCGGACTGAGAACCTTGTCCAGGCCACTGTCAGACAGGTCAATCGCGTGGATGCGAGCAAGGATCTGGCCACACTCGAAGGCCAGATTTTCCCGCACCCCGGCAAGATCCGGTGACTTGACGATTCTGGCACCCAGCGCCTCACCCTCGAGCCACTGCATGATGAAGCCATCACCAAGACCGTCGGCAACTTCAAGCACATAGTGGACCTGTGGTTCAGGCACACCGGCAGCAGCCGCTGCACGCATCAGCAAGGCTTCAGCGGCAAGCCCGGGATGACCTACAACCGGTTCGTTGTGAAGCCCTCCCGGCGCGCGACGCATGGCCAGCAGTTGAGGCCCATGCGTGGTGTCGACTTTAAGGCGATAGGTTTCCTGGCTCGCACCGCCGGATAACCGGTCGACGGAAATGAGATCGGTACAATCCGGAACATGGTTTTTTACAACCGATCGCAGCCGTTTGGTAAAGTCGTCACTCATCTCAATCCTCGCTGACTCCCTTGGGTGCCCGCTGCTTCATGAAACCAAACATGTAACCTGCGACCCTTCGCATCTGAATTTCTTCTGCGCCTTCGGTAATCCGGTAGCGACGATGGTGACGGTAAATGTGCTCGAATGGCTTGTGCCGGGAGTACCCCAGACCACCATGCACCTGCATGGCCCGGTCAGCTGCATCGCAACACAAGCGGTTGGCGACGTAGTTGCACATCGAAACCTTGTCAGATGCGCTGAACGCACCATAGGTATCCATCTGCCAGGCTGTCTTGTGGATCAATGCACGCAACATTTCTGCCTGGGCCTGCAGTTCTACCAGCGGAAACTGGATGCCCTGATTTTCTGCCAGTGCTTTGCCGAAAGGCTTGCGGTGTTTTGCGTATTCCACCGACTCGTTGATGCAGTACTGCGCGGCACCAAGACTCGATGCGGCCTGGCGGATACGGTTTTCATTGAAGAACATCTGCACTACACCAAGGCCCTTTCCTTCACCACCGAAAATGGCTTCGTTGGGTACCCGCACGTCGGTCATTGATATGCGTCCATGGTCGGTAGGCATGTTAAAGGTCCACAGCATTTCTTCGACCTTGAAGCCTTTTGAATCCGTGGGTGTGAGAAACGCGGTAATCCCTCGACCGTCACCCGCATCCCCCGACGTCCGGGCAAAGATCAGATCGTATTTGGCCTTGTGTATACCGGTGTTCCAGGTCTTGGCACCGTTGATCACCCACTCATCACCATCACGAACGGCGGTAGTTTCCATGTGGGTGGCATCGGAGCCATGGTCTGGTTCGGTGATGCCAAACGCAAAGCCGCGCCGACCTTCGGCCAGGTCGTTGATCCACTCCTTTTTCTGATCATCGGTACCATGAGCGATCATGAGCAGCAGACCGACATTGTTGCCGACGATCGAATGCTCATTCTGCAGGTCATTGTGCAGCCCAAGACCCTTTGCCGCGAAGTGCTCGCGTATGATCGCCATGTCCAGGTTGCTACCTGCCTGACCACCAAACTCTTTCGGATACGGATAGCGGTAGTGCCCGGCGGCATCGGCCCGGCGCCTCGCCTCTCGCAGCAGAGCTTCCCAGTCTTCGCTCGGCAGACCGTTTCGATCCCAGTCGGTTCGAGCATCTTCACGACGGTA
>JAQBYL010000395.1 GCA_027622495.1 Pseudomonadota bacterium | reverse complement strand
CGATGCCGGCAACCCACGCGATCAGATCGTGCCTTTCTATAATCCAACGGTTCCGCGCGGTTACCTCGGCTGGGGAAAATCAACTCACCTCGGCTCATCGCTGGGAATGGCGCTTGGATGCAAGCTCGCGCGACCTGATTGGTTAGCCGTGAACTTTATTGGCGATGCAGGTTTCGGTCAGACCGCGAACGATTTTGAAACTGCCGTCAGAGCGCGCCTGCCGATCATGTCGGTGCTGGTTAACAACGGGGTCATGGGCGGCTACGGATCGTACATGCCGGACGCAGTCGAAAAGTACCAGGCCAGTTCGCTCGGCGGTGACTACACCGCGATGGCCCGCGCCATGGGGGGGTATGCAGAGCGCATTGAAAAAGCTCAGGACGTCCGTGCTGCTCTTTCGCGTGGCATCGCCCAGACCCGCGAGGGTAACGCTGTGTTACTCGAATTCGTTACCCGTGAAGAACCGGTCCTGGCCATGGCGAACAAGTGGGGCATGTAGAGTCACAACTCGCTGACCTCCAGGTCACAACCCGGTGACCGCCAGGTCACAACTTTACTGTACCCAACGCCTGATCGGTATGACCTTCGATGTCGAATGACATGATGACCATATCCCGGGTGGTGCCTGTTCGATCCTGCACATAGTCGGCAAGAAGGGCTTCGGGTATGAAGCCAAGCCGTCTGAATGCTGCCTGGGCACCACGCTGGTCGGTGGTCATGTGGGCGGTCAACTTTTTCAGGCCCAGTTCAGACGCAAGGTCAAATACGTTGGACGTCAGCGCCCGACCCAGACCCCGACTTCGATACTGTGGGCTTACATTGACCCTGACTTCACCCAGGTGGCGGGTCCATGAGGTGGGGTTGCGGTGTACGGCGGCATAACCAATCAACCCGTCGCTGTCATAGGCAACCAGGGCCAGCGAGCGACCGCTGACCACATTACTGATCCAGTCATCGACAACACCTTCTTCGGTGAGATCAACCCGTAAAAACAGCAGGTCTTCCTGCGGCAGGGCGCGCGCGAATGAGAGCACCGCATCGCGATCGTCTTTTGTCATACGCCTGAGTTCTACAGTGCTGCCATCGGGCAACTTGACGTTTTTCGGGTAGGCATCGTTGTTTTGCATGTCGGTCTCTACTGTTCCTGCGGGGTAGGTGTGTCGGCGTTCTGCCTGGATCTGGCCAGGAGCACATCAAAAGTTGCGCGCGCCGCCTGTTCGATTTTTTCTACGTCTGGCATCAGGCGAGGTTCGCTGATGAAGCCAAAAAACAGGGTCTGGTTGTAGCTTAAGATCGTGACACTGAAGCCCATGGTGCCGCTCAAGACCAGCAGGCCGATCTGATCCGTCACCACGTGCCCACACAGATACTGAGGGACCTGGGGGCCCGGCACGTTGGTGCAGACGAAGTTGGGTCCGATGTTGGGCGGTCGCAGTGCTTTGGGGGGTGTGGGGAGTTGCAGGTTCGCAGCCAGTCGCGTTGGATCGAACGGCGTGCCGATCAACTGGTTAGGCAGAAACGCGATCGGCCAGGGCTCGGGAACGCTGTCTTGTAGAAGGGTCAGAGCCTGGGCTTCCTGGTTCTGTTTGATTCTGCCGGTTTCGGTGCACACTACTTTCAGCCGCTCAATGGCGTCCATTGGCCAGGCCGGGAGCACTGGAAATATGCCGGACACCTGATTGCCGAGCGAACCCTGCTGGTCCTCCGTGCGGACGTTCACCGGGCACATGATGCGCAGGTGCTGACCCTTCACTGTTTCGTCATGCTCTACCAGGTATTGAGCAACGGCTTCGGAAACCACGGTTAGCACGATGTCGTTGATGGTGCCGCCGAAAGCGCGGCGGATCTCGCGAATTTCGCTGAAGGGTTGTTTCATCCAGGCAAGCCGGCGATGTGGTCCCACGGGACCCGCATTAAACGGCGCGGCGATGGACGGCCGGGTAACGAAATCAGTCATGATCCGGGTTGCCCGCTGGGTGAGGTCGCGGCGGGCTTCGTCGGGGGTGAAGAGACGGCTCCAGTTGGTGTCGCGCAGGGTCTGCAGATTCTCACCAAGTGCCCGGTCGAAGAGCGTTGCCGCGCTCGGTGTGGGTTCGGCCTGCCAGGCTTCCAGCGGACTCGTCACCGGATCGCCCTTGGGGTCGAAATCGTAAATGATCGCCATGAGCTCGACACCGGAGGCCCCGTCAATCATGGCGTGGTGGGTCTGGTGCAGGATCAGCGTCCGGTCCGGCACGCCGGTAATCACATGGGTCCGCCACAGCGGGATGTTCCGTTCGAGCAATGGTTCGTTGAGTTTGACCGCAGCGTCAATGGCGTCTTCCAGCGAGGTCCCCGGGCTCTGCGGCTGATGCAGGATGTGCTTGCTGAGATCGAAGTCGGGATCGTCGACCCACACCGGATGAGCGATGTTGAAAGGGATCTGGGCGAGCTTTCTGCGGTAGGTCGGCAACAGATGCATGCGGGCTTCAAAGTGAGCGAACACGTCGTTGAAATCAATTTCCCCTTCGAGAACGATCACCGACGAAATATGCATGGGTCCGCTGACGGACTCGAGATACAGGAATGAGGCATCTGCGGTAGAGAGGCGCACTTCAAATCTCCACTTGGATCGGAGGTTTGACTATCCCCGTTTGGCCTCACCTTGTCCATTCCAGGCCTGGGCAGCCGGCTTTCGGATATGCTGATTTCATGACGGGCGCGCGCCTTCGCTGCGCTATTCTCACAACTACAAAGAAGCGATGCCGGGGTCAGATGTTGGTCTGGCTTAGTGGGAGGCTAGCCCGGCGTCACATCGATCTGCAGCGGCGTTGATTCACCACCGTTGATGTCGGAGCCAACATCGACAGAACAGGCAGTCAGCACGAAGTAAATGGTTTCTTCTGCGCGAAATTCCACATAGTCGCCAGGCTTTGCCGGTGACGGCAGTGCCTTCAGTGTGCCGGATGAAGTGACCGGTGTGTTCTGAAACAGGTTCACCGGTCCCGGGACGCTGATTGCGTTCAACCCGAGTGCTTTGACTGCTCCCAGGAAGTTATCCTGACAGTTTGCGTGGTCGGTGCCTGCACCCAGCAGATCGTGCAGACCCTGATCGCAAGTTGCATACAGCGTGTCATGCAACCCAAGGGATGTGTCCGCAAGGAATGTCAGCAATGGGCGGTACTGGTTAGAAACGAACTGCTGTCCCACTTCCGGAAACAGGCGTCGGGTAACCAGACGGGTACGTGCGGTGTCTAGCACTTCTTCTGGATTGCTTTCAAGCAGGGCGAACATGTCGCCAACCTGGGTTCCGCGAAGGTTGGTCACACGGATGGTTGAACCCTTTTGCACCACAACCCCACGCCCGCTATAGCCATCGACGACCATCGAGAACGCCTCTTGCGGCGGAACCTGTCCGGGTGGTGTGTTCCCTGGAGCAGACATCATTGCGGACCCGGCGAATGCACTCTGACTCATGCCGGTGACGGTTGTACGCCGGTGAATTTTACGTGGGCGTTTTGTGTTGGTCATGCTCACTCCCTCAGGCTCTGAAAAGCCGGTACTGTCGTGCCTGAAATGGCATTATCCTTCAATCAGACAAAATTGTGTGGTCGCGAGAACGATGAGTGTGGTCAAGTTGGTGGAGAAGTGCGCAGGCACTTATCCACAAGTTGTCCATACGCCCCGAAGGGGCAGCAATGGTTCGCGAACAAACCTCCGCGCTAACGCCCGGGCGTGTACCAGATCGGCGAGGTTATCGCGCGTTCCTGAACTTTCATTTTGGTGCCAGCCGCAGGTTCGCCGCCAAAACGATTCGCGTCGTAAGCGGTCCATCGCGGGGTCGGAATTTCCATGACACGCGCGTAATAGAAAGAACGCAGCTTGGCGTCGAAATCCGGGTCCATCCACACGGTGATCAATTCCGGGTCGCCTATCGCATTGGTCCAGGTAGCGTTTGCAAGGTCCACGGTATCACCCACCTGGGGCAGTTTCCCATCCGAATTTAGCCGGCGTTTGTCCGTGTCGCTCCAGACGACGTCGTAAACCCGCTCATGGACGCGGCCTTTCGCATCCAGCCAACCCTTGATGACCTGGATACGATCCAGGTTCGCGCCGATGGGGTCCTTTAATGCGGCGATCACTGATATCTGGGAGTCGCTGCCAGCGCTTCGACCTCATCACCATAGGCGGCCAGTATCTCGTCCATATTCTTGAGCTGGCGCAGTAGCAGCGACAGATTGGTT
>JAQBYL010000394.1 GCA_027622495.1 Pseudomonadota bacterium | reverse complement strand
TGCGACCGGTGGTAATGTGGTTAAACCAGCCAGGTTGCATGTCTGGGCGGAGCCGATCAACCAGGGTGCATTGACTTATCTGCGCAAGGCGCTGTCTTTGTCGATGTCTGCGAAGGTCGCGGTGTTCGGCACACACGCTGACTGGGATCATGTGATCGAAGTGTTCATCGAAACCTTCCACGGTCATCAGGACGGTCGGGTTGAGCTGGTTGCACATGTGCAGATAAGGCACGTAACGCAGAACAACAACGTAACTAACCTAACCGTTGCAGAAACTACCCGGTTGCAAAGCGATGGGTATGACGCACTGGTTGAAACCCATAAGGAATTGCTCGATCGTCTTGCTTCGCACATCGCCAGAGCGCTCGATCAGACTCGGTGAGAGCCGATCAACTTAATAAAACATCAAGGAACAATCTTGAAGAATCTTTTTTCCATCGAAGGTAAAACTGCAATGGTCACCGGCGGGTCACGTGGTATCGGTGAGATGATCGCTGCCGGGTTTCTGGCGAATGGTGCCAAGGTCTATATCAGCTCGCGCAAAGCAGACGCCTGTGACGCCACCGCACGCAGGTTGAGTGATACCTACGGTGGTGAATGCATATCGATACCGGCGAACCTCGCAGAGATGAGCGGCATAGAAAAAGTAGCGGCCGAACTGACGCAGCGCGAAGAAAAACTCGACATACTGGTCAACAATGCGGGTGTTAGCTGGGGTGCGCCACTGGATGAGTTCCCGGAACTCGGTTGGGACAAGGTAATGGACACAAACGTCAAAGGCGTATTCTTTCTCACTCAGAAACTGCTGCCACTGCTGCGCGCTGCGGGGTCTGCTGAAGATCCGGCCCGGGTGATCAACGTTGGCTCCATAGACGGCATCAAGACACCGATCTTCGAAAACTTTTCTTACGGTCCGTCAAAGGCGGCGGTACATTACCTGACAAAAGTCATGGCGGCGCATCTGGTCAAACAACACATCATCGTCAACGCGATTGCGCCGGGTCCTTTTCCGACGTGGATGCTCAGCACTGGTGTCGGTGGTGGTGGCGATACCAAAAATACCGATTGGGCTGCGGTAGGACGCGGTAATCCACGCGGACGCGTTGGCACACCGGAAGACATTGCTGGCCTGGCGATATTCTTGAGTTCACGTGCCAGCGCTTTCACCGTGGGGGAAGTTATCACCTGTGATGGAGGTTCAGTTGCGGTGAGCTGAAACCGAAGGAATCTCCCCGATGCCGAAGTGCTGGTGGAAGACGCGTCCGATATCATGATTTACAATGCACGTTGACCTTCTGGAGAGAAACCATGTTGAGAAAACACTGGACAATTCGGCTGCCCCTTCTGGCACTTTGTATGAGCTACGCAGCCTCTGCGTTGCCTGCGAGTGCGACGGATTCCGGCAGTCCGTAGACATAACTGCTTCATCCGCGGTGTGGGGCTCAATGACTTCGGCGTTCTCAACCAGGGGCCAATCGCTGCCTATTCTGATGAAGTCTACAATTCATCCAACGCAGCACAGATATTCCAATTGCTCGATCTTGAACGGATCGAAGTTCTGCGGGGACCTCAGGGAACTCTGTATGGACGCAATGCGACTGGTGGTGCGGTGAACTTTATATCGATTCGATTCAACGGATCGGCCTTCTACTATGATTATTCAGATCTGCAGGTATTCGCCTTTGTGATCGTCAACGGTGTAGGTTTCTCCACCATATCGAACGCCGCAGACGCTGAAATCTACGGTGCTGAACTGGAGTTCCAATGGCTGCCTGTGGAAAACCTGTTCATCAACCTGGGTGCGGGTTATCTGCAAACGGAATACAAGGATTTTGTTATACCGTCGGGTGATTATTCAGGGAACGAAATCACCATGTCACCAGAGCTGACTTTCAACGGGTTGGTCCAGTACGACATTCCCTTGAACAGTGCCGGGGTGCTCACCCTTCAGACTGATTTCAACTACCAGGATTCGGTCTGGTTTGATTCTCTGAACAATCCGCTGCTCAGCGAAGATGATTACTGGCTGGTGAATGCTCGGGTGAGCTGGACGTCGCCGGATGAAAAGTGGCAGGTAGCGGCGTTCGGCCGTAATCTTACCAACGAAGAATACATGGTGTATGCGTTTGACCTTTCGTTCTTCGGTTTCAACGAAGAAATGATCGCTACACCCCGGTCATACGGGATCGAAGCTACGTATCAATTCTGATGGGTAACCTTATCAGAGCAACACTCAGCGTTGCTGCCGTGGTCACAAGTCTGGCGGCTTGTGATCCGGGGCAGCGCGGATCGGATGCATCCGTTCCGGTACCGGTGCCGGTTTTCACTGCCGAGCCTGGGTCGCTGACTTCGTAACCTGGTACCATCCTTGAAGCACGACGATGTGTGTATGAAGCTGCTCGAAAACGAACGCCACAACGTTGGTCACAACATACACGGCAATGGAACCGCGATGAAGTTGTGTCGTTGAATCCGGCTAAAGTGACTGCAACGACCTGAGTTGAATTTTATGGTTTATGCGACAACTACCTTGAAACCTACCGTACGTAAACTTCTACAACCATCAGCGGCTACATTCGGCGCTGGGATATCAAACACCAGCCGAGTACGAGCAGCGATGCAGCTAACTATCGGGTGTCCACTTTTTCGTAGGAAGTCCCCTGCCAAAGTAGTCACTTGGTTTGCTATTCGGCGCTTGCGCGCCAGCAAACCAAGCGCCAACTTAGTCAGCCGGTTAACTGGGTGTTAGGCGGCAAACCCCCACCGTGCCTGAACATTCTTCGCGTTGACACGCGTCACGTGACAGATCACACTGAAAGCCGTGATCAAAACATTTGCGGATCGACATACGCAGCGACTCTATGCGACCGGGAAGTCTCGTCGCTTCCCGCCAGATATCTGTCGGAGAGCCGCGCGGAAACTCGAGCAACTTGATCTGGCGACAGGTCTATCGGATTTGAGAGTGCCCCCAAGTAATCGGCTTCACACATTGACCGATGATCGAAAGGGCCAGTACTCAATCTCGATCAACTCTCAATGGAGGATCTGCTTTCGATACGAGGATGGCGATGCCTTCGATGTCGAGATCTACGACTACCACTAGGTGAACCGGACTATGGCTATTCGAAACACAGGAATGAACCGCCGACCTACCCACCCGGGCGAATTGCTCAGGGAGGACTTCCTGCCTGATTATGGGCTCTCAGTCTCCGCGTTGGCAGAGGCGATTGGTGTATCCAGGCAATCCGTCAACGAACTTCTTCGCGAGCGCCGCAGCTTGAGCCCTGAGATGGCTCTTCGGCTTTCGCGCCTTTTCGGGAACACGCCCGAGTTCTGGCTGAACGCTCAACGGGCGGTCGATCTCTGGGAAGCGGCTGAGGCCCTGAAGGACGATGTGGCCCAGATTCGACCGCTGGATGCCGCCTAACCATGGAGATGCAGCGGACGCCAAAAAGCGTCATGCCTTTTGCTTGCGCAAAAGCCCCGCCGCTTCTCGTCGCCGCTGATCTCCGGCGTTAGGCGTCATGGAACTATCGATTCAAGATCTTGGCAGCATCGGCGAACTGATAGCTGCTATTGCTACTCTTTTGACTCTCATCTATCTCGCGGTTCAGATAAAGCAGAATACTAAACAGCTGCATTTTCAATAGTTCGACTGCTGTATGGGAAGGGTTGGCGACAGCATTTGATCCAGTCTACGAAGGGGTCAATGGGCAGATATTTCATAGAGCATCTACAGGTGAAGTCCTAGAGCCACACGAAATGATGACTTTTCGGTTTATATGCTTTCGAGTCTTTTCTCACTTTTATCAGCTCGATAAACATGTGCGTGATGGTCAACTTGAGCACGATGTTATCGAAATGCATGAAGGCGTGATTGTTACAATGTTAACTTCTCCTGGAATCGTAGAGTGGTGGAATCAAGTTGGCTCAAACACGTTTCCTGCAGATTTCTGCGAAACTGTAGAAGGCTACGGGAAGAAAGCGGAAGGGTTTTCTGCAGGTGAAACAGTGTGGAAGTGAGGACGCCTAACATACAGTTGAAGTCGCGCATTACATGCGCTCGGACGAAGCACCTCCCGACAAATTGTGAATCACAATTTGCCACTCGGCGTCTTCGACGTTGAGGTGGTCGAGGATCTTGCGGATGAGGCCGGGATCGGTGATATCCCCAATGACCCGCAACTGTCCGCCGCAGAGCGGGCAGAGGGTGATGTCTATGTCGAAGACGCG
>JAQBYL010000393.1 GCA_027622495.1 Pseudomonadota bacterium | reverse complement strand
ACATCGAAGCCGTGGTGGTTCCTGGTAAGGGCCGTCAGACCAAGACCGGCTCGCTGGGTGAGGTCATGCAGGAGTCCATACAGGCTGCCTTGACGTTTGTGCGCAGTCGTGGAAATTCACTGGGGATCCCCGCAGATTTTCACGAGGTGAACGATCTGCACATCCATGTTCCCGAGGGAGCGACACCAAAAGAGGGGCCCAGTGCCGGCACCGGCATGTGTACCGCTATGGTTTCTGTTCTCACCGGCATACCGGTTAAAGCCGAAGTCGCCATGACCGGAGAAATTACTTTGCGGGGCCAGGTTCTGCCCATTGGTGGTCTGAAGGAAAAACTGCTCGCCGCCCTGCGCGGGGGAATCAAGGTCGTGATAATCCCCAAAGAGAATGAACGGGATTTGAAGGAAATCCCCGACAACGTGAAAGAAGGCCTGAAAATTCATTGTGTTGAGTGGATGGATGAAGTTCTGGACCTTGCCTTGGAACGAAGACCGGAACCGATTCTGGACGATCGAAAAAGCTCACCGGGTGTTGAGCCCGTAAGTGAGAAAGAGGGGGTTGAGGCCGATGGTGCGCCAAAACCGCATTAAACGGGCACTTGTGCTGTGCTTGCAGTAGCATAGGGGGGGATGGTATAACCCCTATCGACCCAGTATCGCGCCTTATGCACTTCAGTCATGCATGCGCATTTTTACAGCTTTGAGAGGCAAATTGTGAACAAAACCGAACTCATCGACAGCATCGCTGCATCTGCAGACATTTCCAAAGCATCGGCTGGCAGGGCACTAGATGCCGCGCTGGACGCCATTACAAAGTCGCTTCAACAGGCAGATCCAGTCGCGCTGGTTGGGTTCGGAACATTTACGGTACGCGATCGCGCTGCAAGAACCGGCCGCAATCCACAGACCGGTCAACCGATCCAGATCTCAGCAGCCAAGGTGCCGGCGTTCAAGCCCGGCAAAGCGCTTAAAGACGCCTTGAACTAGGCTCACGAGAATGTGCAAAAGGCGCAATGTATTGCGCCTTTTTCTTTGGACGAAAAGTAACTAGGGAGAAGCTAAGCCCGTGCTGCAGAAGTTACGTGATCAGACGCAGAGCCTGTTTTTTAAAATCATCGTTGGTGTGCTTGTTTTTGTGCTGGCGGTATTTGGTTTTGGCGCCTTTAACCTGTTTACCACCGGCGAACCACAGATCGCCAGTGTAAACGGCGAACCCATCACACAGAATGAACTCGCGATTGAGGCCGAGCGCGAGCGTCTCAGGCGTCTTGCCGGAATGGGCGAAAATTTTGATCCACAAGCCATAGATCCGGCGCGGTTGCAGGCAGAAGTTCTGGAACAGCTGATATCGCGTGAACTGCTCACCCAGGCTGCAGATGACATCAACGTTGGGATATCAGCGGCACGGGTCAGCGAGGTGATCGTCAGCCGACCGGACTTTATGGTCGAAGGTCAGTTTAACGAAGATCTGTATCGCAACACATTGCAGATGTTGCGCTATACGCCTGGTGAATTCATGAACCAGACCAGATTACTGCTGAGTCTGGATCAGTTGCAGCGGGCGCTTGTCAGCACGGCGGTGATCGCCGACTGGGAACTGCGTTTGTATAACCAGGTGATCAACCAGCAGCGTGACCTTGCTTATCTTGCGTTTACCCGGGCGGACTTTTCTGACCAGATCGAAATCTCCGACGAGCAGATCGATCTGCACTACCGGGAAAACGGCTTACTGTACATGACCGAAGAAGCCGTTGACGTTCAATACGTTGAGCTATCGATCGACGACCTTCTAAACGACCCACAGATCGAAATTCTGGAAGAAGATCTGTTGGCTGCGTTTGAGGAACTGACCCGCAACGCAGGTCAGGATGAACAACGCAGCAGTTCCCATATACTTTTACGTGTCGAAGACGATGAAAACATCGACGATGTAGTGGCGGAAGTCGTCGCGATTAAAGCACGCATAGAAGCAGGTGAGGCGTTTGACGAGCTCGCCAGAACTCTGTCTGAAGATCCGGGATCGGCTCAATCTGGTGGTGAGATCGGAACTTTTGGCCGAGGCAATTTTGATCCGACATTCGAAGATGCCCTGTTTGCTCTTGAACCAGGTGCGTTGTCGGATCCGGTGGTAACCGAATTCGGTGTTCATCTGATCCGCCTGGATGGTATAGAGCTGACCGACCCTCCGGTTTTTGAGGATGTGCGTGAAGAGCTTGAAACCACAGCGCGGCGCGAAGCGGCTCAGGTTCTGTTCTCACAGCGGGTCGACGAGATTGATGCGCTGGCGTTTGAAGACAGTACCTCGCTTGACCAGTTAAGCCACGAGTTCGGTCTCGAGATAAAGCGAGCCGAAGGAATAACTCGTCAGGCAGGACCGGGTCTGTTCGTTCATTCCGGGCTGCGTGGCGTTGTGTTTGATACTGATGTTCTGACCAATTCAATGAACACCGAAGCTTTCCGCATGGACGACCAGCAAATTGTGGTGGCGAGAGTTGAGGCAACGCATCCGGCAGCTTCGATCCCCCTGCAGGACGTCAGGGAGGGCATCCGCGAAACACTTCTGGCAGAAGATGCTGACGTATTGATCAGCGAAGCACTGGCAAACAGTCTGGAGCGTCTGTACGGTGGCGAGAGCGTCTCGGCGATCGCTGACACCTATGGCTTGAGCTGGCAGACCTTTGAGCTGGCACGGCGGACCGCAGTCGATCTGCCGAGATCTGTGAGTCTGACAGCGTTTGAACTGCCGCGGCCGGCGCCTGGTGACAAATCGGTTGGGGAAGCTGCCTTGCCTGAAGGCGGACGCGCCATCGTCACGGTCACAAGAATTGTAGACGGTGACATGTCGACGATTGCGGATTCTGAGCTCGAAGGTCTGAATCGGTTTTTAGAAAACCACCGAGCACGCATGGATTTTGCGGCGGCATATGAAGGTCTTGAAAAAGACGCTTCAATCGTGCGCTAGGCAGATCGCCGACAGGCTTACCTGCTTAATCGGCGCCTGCCAGGTTCACGTGTAGTTGCAGAGACTGGCCTGGCTGCAGGTATTTGGAATCATCGAGTTCATTCCATCTCACGATGTCATGCACCTGAACGCTGAACTTGCCGGCGATCAGCGACAACGAATCGCCCTTTCGGACCCGGTATTTCACTGACCTGACCACGTTCTGCGATTTAGTGGCAGGTCCAGCGCCCGGAATCCGGATCTTCTGACCAACGCGCAGTACATCGGTGGGACCGACGTGATTGGCCTTCATGAGGCTCGCCATCGAAACATCGTACTCGCGGCTGATGGTCCACAGTGAGTCACCGGGCTTGATCGTGTAGTCGGCCTTCTGATGGCGGGCCTGTGCAGGGTAGGCAGACAGATCGGCGCTGGGTTTGGGGATTAACAGGGCATGGCCAGCCCGGATCGTGTGGTTGCGAAGCTCATTCACCTTTTGAAGCGTAGCCACGTCTGTGCCGTAGCGGACGGCAATGGTGCTTAACGTGTCACCCGAGCGGATCTCGACCCTTTGCCAGGCCACGCGCTCCGCTGCCGGAATGGCATTAAGGCTTAGTTGCGCGCCATCCGCGAGACCAACCGGAATGATGAGTCGATGTGGCCCTTTCGGTGGCGTCGCCCATTGATTGAGGTGCGGATTCCACAGCGTCAGGGTGTCTACGTCTGTTTCCAGGGCCTGCGCTGCCTTCGCCAGATCAATCTGGCTGTGGGTGCTCACCTGGATGAACGCGCGCTCAACGCTGATTTCGGGTAATTGGATGCCGTAGGCCTGCGGATCGGCGACCACCGCTGACAATGCGAGCAGACGCGGGACATAGGTGCTGGTTTCGCGTGGCAGACGCAACTCCCAGAATGAACCGGTGCCACCTCTGCCGTGTCGTTTGCGGGCGCGGCTGACGGCGCCTTCACCCGCGTTGTAGGCCGCCACCGCGAGCAGCCAGTCATCAAATTGTCGATGCAGGATCTCGAGATAGTCGAATGCAGCCTCGGTAGAGGCAATCGGGTCGCGTCGGGCATCCTGCCACCAATCCCGCTGCAGACCGAAACGTTGCGCTGTCGCGGGGATGAATTGCCACAGACCTGCTGCTCCTCCCGGTGAGAACGCATAGGGATCCAGAGCGCTCTCGATGATCGCGAGTAAGGCAAGCTCGCTGGGGATACCGCGTTCGGCTGCGCTCTTCTGCAGATGCGGTAGATATTTCTGCAGTCGCGGCGCAAGCCGTTCGAAATACGTTGGATGACCCTGTAGCCA
>JAQBYL010000392.1 GCA_027622495.1 Pseudomonadota bacterium | reverse complement strand
CTTGCTGTGTTCGCACCATCATCGGTTGTTGCATGAAGGGGGGATACAGCTCGTCTCAACTGAGGACGGCAAGTTCCGGTTTCTTCGATCTGACGGTAGGCCGGTGGAAGTGCACCGATACGCGACCGAAACGCGAGAAGTCGCGCAGGTGAGAGAAACCGCGCCGGTCTATCAACTTGGAACAATTACTCAACCGAAGCGACTCGCTGACTTCCCGCGGAAAGTCGAACATGTTCAGTTTTGCAAAATTGGCTTGGCGATCGTTTGATCCAACACTGTGACTTCTCACGGAAACTGGCTGACCAATCGCAATCAGACTTCCCGCGGAAAGTGGGTCCAGACGAACAGCCCGCATGAACGGGACAACAGTCTGGCGCCCTGTTCGGAAACCAGCCAGCATTCGACCACTAATATCACTTACTTTAAGGACAACGCACCCGTCCTCACCCCACCAACTCTAACCTGTAGACTCGTGCAGCCGTTCCGCTGAACAAGCTGTTTTTGTCGGTCTCACTCAAACCCATTCTCTTGGCAATCCGCTTGAACGTATTCCACAGGGTGCGATAAGAAACAGACTCTTTGTCTACCGGAAAATTACTTTCGAACATGCAGCGTTCCGGCCCGAACGCCTCAATAGCATGCCTGTAGAACGGGTAGAGCAGATCGCACAGCGCCTCTGAGCCGATGGGCCGTTTGCGCTGATTCATGTGAAACGGTGGTTCCCAGCGACCGACCCGCTGCTGGCCACCGCCACACTTCATCACCGCGTTGGGACAGGCAGCGATCTCGTCAATGCACTTCTGCCATTTTGAAAACGCCTGAGCATCCGCATCCGGATCTATTTTCCCGCCCAGGTGATTGACGATCACCGGCACGTCCGGCTGCGCGGTCGCTAGTCTGGCAAGACCGCTCAATCGTTCGACGTCAGGCGAGTAGTGATCGAAGCTGAGATTGTATTTGCCCAGGATTGCATAGCCCTGCATGAACGTCGTGTTCAGGTCGAGCGGAAACGCGCTGCGTATCCCGCGGAAGTTGGCAGACGCGGCCAGATGGGCCTTGATAACTTCTTCAACCGCACTCCCAAGTCGCAGATCAGCAGAACCGAAAATTCCGCTACACAACCGAACCGGACCATATTGACCCGACCGACTCATCGCGCCAATCCCATGCACAAACTCGGTCTCCCCGACACACTTCATCGCTTCTGGTCCGTCAACGCGATAGAACGCCGCGCACTGAGCAAAAACTGTCTGCACCACATTGTGGCCACCGTCCACAATGTCATTGATGATCTCTTCGCATAGATAAACCTTTTGTTGAAAACTGGCAAAGGGTTCGGTCTTAAAACTGCGGATGTCCCACAGATGGTGATGCGGATCGATGATGGGAAGATCCGGCTCGAGCACCGTTTCCGGCACTTCCTGTGCTAACCAATCATCGACCGGCTTATTCTCATTGAAAGACATTGTTCCTATCTCCTTGTGGCAAATTGAGAGGTTAGTGGGGCTTATAGCGCAGAACGCATCGACAGCGTGTTCATATCTTCAGTGTCACACCAGCTGCAACCAGAGCATCCACATCGGATCCGGAAAAACCCAGATCCGCAAGGATCGACTCAGTTTCCGAGCCAAGAGCAGCCGTCGCAGGCGCGGCAATAAACCCACCTTCGTTAAGCCTTACCGGGGGTGAGAGTACGGTCAGGTCACCGGCGCTCGGATGGTGAAGCAGGTGGAACATGCCGTTTGCCCGGGCCTGCGGATCATCAAACAATTCCACCGGGAACTTCACCGACGAGACCGGCACACCTGCCTCACGCAGCAGGTCTATCCATGTGTCGCTCGACTGGCTGCGCAACAGCGCCTCGGTCTGCGAAGCCAGTTCATCATAATGCGTGCCCCGCAGGTTGCTTGCCTCATCCATGGTGAGACCGGGATCTTCCATGCCGATGGCGGCCATGAACTTCAGCCGTAGCGAATGACTTCCACAGGCAATGGCAATGACCGCATCTGCCGTGTCGTAGGTTCTGAAGTAGACCTTGAGCATCGGCATCGCCCGGTTCGATGGCATGCCTTCCAGTTGCTCGGCATAAGTTGCCCCAGCTTTGCGCTGCTCAGCCAGTCTGGTGAGAATCTCGCGGTGCTGCGGTCCATCGCGCTCCTCGGATCGGATCAACTGGTTATTCGCCAGGGTCATGGCAGCCTGCATGAGGGAAGTGTCAACTGCACCACCCTGCCCGGTTCGTTCGCGCCGCAGCAACGCGGCGGAAACACCGAACGCGAGACTCATGGCACACATGTAGTCTGCGCTGACTGGATCACCGGGGGCCGGACGGTCATCTACAATCCGGCCGTTCGCGGCCATCAAACCGGTGCGCGCCTGAACCACGATATCCATACCAGCGAAACCCGCGTCGGGCCCTTCTTTTCCGAACGCGGTGACGGTGCCGATAATCAGGCGCGGAAAACGTTCGCGAAGTGAGCTTTCACCAAGACCAATCTTCTCCGCAAGACCAGGCCGGAAATTCATGAGTGCCACGTCGGCGTGGCGCAGCAGCGCATCGATCACCGGTTTTGCCTTCGGGTCACGCAACGCAAGCGGGAGCGAATGTTTGCCCCGGTTACGCGAGATGAACGTTCGCGTTTCACCCGGCGCAATCGGTGCCAGCCTGCGGGTGGGATCGCCTTCGAGAGCTTCGATTTTGATCACCTGCGCGCCGCCTTCAGCAAGCAGTTGGGCTGCGAACGGAACCGCAACGAACTGCCCGAACTCCACCACACGAATACCCGCGAAGGGTTGCTGTGACTCCTTCGCTTCAGATGATGCTTCCAATCCAGTCTCTCCGCGCCTGCTTGTGAGATGCCTAAAGTATCCGACAGGCAGGCCTGAATATACCTTGTTTGAAATTTGTTAAGCTTGCCCGGGGTTTTCCATCAGCTCAGGGTGCCAGCATCAATATCAAGATCCTCTGTGACGCGTCGTTCATCGTCGGGCTTATCGCCTTGGGTGGCTGTGCCAGTAAGTCTGATCCGCAACCCAGCGGGCAAATCGACCCCGGATCACCGACGGTCGCAGCAGGAACAGCCGCAGACCCAGCCAGCTACCCCAGAGTGGTCGACATTCCCGGCGTGCAGCTCACCATTCATGCACCGCAGATTCGAAAGTGGGATGATTTCAAGCAGCTCGAGGCCATTGCTGTGGTAGAAGCCCAGAGCACTGGCGCCACCGAACCCGAATTCGGCACCATCGAATTCCGCGCGAACACGAAGCCAGACCTGGATCGACGTGTGGTCTACGTGAGTGACGTCGAAATTTCCAGAATGGCTCTCGAGAGTGGCAAGCAGACGTCACCAGAAAACACAGCGCTCATCAGAAGTGCGTTCCCGCAGGGCACCCGGGAGATTCCCCTGGCTCTGATTCTGAGCTACCTGGCCGAGGACCTGCTGCCGGTAAACAACCCGGCCATCGTCTCTGATCCGCCGGAGATCATCGTCGACCAGACTGATGCCCGTCTGATTTTGACCCATGGGGAACCGGTGTGGATGTCAATCGATGGAGGAGAAGACATGGTCTACGCCGCCAACACCAATTGGCCCCTGTTCAAAGACAAGGCCAACGACGGCTTGTATCTGCTCGACGGTCACAACTGGCTGAATAACAAAAAGTTGGACCGCCAATGGGTCTGGGCTGGCCAGTTGCCGGAAGCCCTGCGAAATCTTCCTGACACGGAGAACTGGAAGACAACCAGAACCGCCGCCGCACAGTGGCAGGGCACAGAAGAAACCGCGGTCCCGAACATCCATACCCGTTCAACCCCGGCAGAACTCATTGCGATCGAAGGCCCGCCGGCCCTGGAAACAATCGCCGATCTCGATCTGAGCTACGTGACGAACACCGAAGCGGCATTGTTCAAGTACGCGGATCGCTGGTACTACCTGGTATCCGGGCGCTGGTTCACTAACTCTGAGTTGAAAGGCGAATGGGCATCGGTGACCGATCTGCCAGAGATTTTTGCCTCGATCCCTGAAGCCCACACCATGGCCTACGTGCTCTCCGCGGTTCCGGGCACACCGCAAGCACAAATGGCACTGCTGGAAGCGTTGATCCCACGGACCACTAAAATTTCCCTCGACTCGCAATTGCCGGTGACGATCGATTACGCCGGTGAACCGGAATTCGAACCCATCGAACAAACCGATGGGGTCAGTCGCGCAGTCAACACCGCCTTCGATATCGTTGAGTACGCGGGTGTTTATTATCTTTGCTATTACGGCATCTGGTA
>JAQBYL010000391.1 GCA_027622495.1 Pseudomonadota bacterium | reverse complement strand
TGAAGCGCCTGGATGGATCGCTGCAGGTGGATCTGGTCGGGATTACGACAGATGGCGACAAGTGGCTGGATGCCCCGCTTGCCGAAGTAGGCGGCAAAGGCCTTTTTATCAAACAGCTCGAAACGGCCATGCTCGAGGGTCAGGCAGACATGGCGATCCATTCCATGAAAGATGTCCCGGCAGTGTTGCCCGAAGGCTTCTGCCTGCCGGTGATCGGCTGGCGCGAGGATGTACGCGACGCGCTGGTGAGCCCGTTTGGCACTCTGACCGACCTGCCGCAGGGAGCGCGGGTGGGGTCTTCGAGTCTTCGTCGGGTGAGTCAGCTCAAAGCCTTGCGTCCGGATCTGCATCTGCAGCCAGTCCGAGGCAACGTAGACAGCCGTTTGAAAAAGCTTGACGCAGGTGATTATGACGCCATCGTTCTGGCTGCTGCAGGTCTCAACCGCCTGGGTCTGGCTGCGCGGATCACCGAGATATTCGAACCCGATCGTTGTCTGCCTTCTGCAGGTCAGGGAGCCCTTGGTATCGAATGTCTTGCCGAGCACACCGAATTGCTCGATCTGCTCGCCCCGTTGAACGATGAGCGGACAGCGAAATGTGTGAGTGCTGAACGGGGCGTCAGCGAAGGTCTCGGCGCCGATTGCTCCATGCCCCTGGCCGCGCATGCGTTTTTTCTCGACGGGGTCTATACCCTGACGGCCAGGCTTGCGAGCGTCGACGGGCTGCAGATACTGGCCGCCTCAGCACAAGGCCCGGATGCCCGCGACTTGAGCGGCAGGGTCGTTGCCGAACTGAATCGTCAGGGTGCAGCCGACCTGCTTGACCGGTTGCGCTGATGCGGATCTGGATCACCCGGACCCAGCCCGGTGCAACCCGGCTGGCCGAAGTGCTCCTTAAGGCCGGGCACATTCCCTGGGTTCGACCCGTTATTGAAATCCAGCCGCTTGAAGTGCCACCCCTTCACGAACGATTCGATGTAGGGGTGGTGCTTTCAGAGCACGGTGCGCATTTCGGTGCGCGGTTGCTCCAACAGGCAGACCAGGTTCTTGCAGTAGGGGAAGCCACCCGTCGAACTCTGGAAAAACTGCAGATCAGCGCGCTGACCCCGCGTATCTCCAGCAGTGAGGGTCTGCTCGAGATGGCCGAACTGTCGCGAGCCAATACCAGCGTGTTGATTGTCAGCGGCGAGCGCCCCCGCACTCTGTTGGCGCAGACGCTTGAACAAAGAGGCAGCCGGGTTGCGCTGTGTTCTGTCTATCGGCGCGTGCCAGTTGCGATCTCTCTGGATGATCCGGACCAGATCGACGGGATCGTGATCGCAAGTGGCGAAGGTTTTGAAAACACGGCACGATGGTGGCATGAAGCAGGCGGTAGCAGCAGTGTGCCGGTTTTTGTACCCTCTGCGCGCGTGGCGCGTCTGGGTGCAGAACTTAAGATGCCGGTCAGCATTGACTGCCATAGTGCAGAACCTGAAGCGGTTCTGGCGGCGATAGACAACTACCAGCGCGAGCAACATGACCGATCCCCACGAAGATAAAACCAGACCGCAAGCCCCTCAGACCACGCCCATTGATAGTGATCCTTCCGATATAGAACCCCCGCTGCTTGAACTTGAAGAGGCCGCGCAAGACGCGGATCCACCGGTTGAACCCAAAGCTAAACCTGTCAAAACCAAACGTCCCGGGAGGGCGCTGGCCGCATGGGCGCTACTGATCTCTCTGGCTGCAGCCGGCGGGGTTGGTTATATCTACTATGAGCTGATCCAAAGCTCACCTGTTGAAGACATCCAGGCTCAGCTCAAACTTGCGCGCGAGGAGCGATCCTCGGTCCGCACTCGCCTCAGTACGCTCGATCAGCAACAGAAGGAGGCGCTGGAAGCACTGGAGCGTGACCAGAACCGTCGATTGAACGATCTGGAGCGATCGCTGGTTGCGAGTCTCGGCGAGGTGGTCAATCAGGGCCCACCCTCGGAGCGCGAATGGAAGCTTGCTGAGGTTGAATATCTGCTGCGGATCGCCAATCACCGGGTCCTGATGGAGCGCGACGCCCCAACCGCCAGAGACCTACTGGGTGCGGCAGATGGAATTCTCAATGAGCTGGATGATTTCAGCCTGCACCAGGTCAGGGCACGCCTTGCGGATGAAATTGTCGCTTTAAGCCTGGTGCCTGATGGCGATATTCAGGGCATTTACCTGCAGCTCGAAGCGATCAAGGGGATGCTGCGGGCACTGAAAGAAAAGCGTCCCGCTTATCTATCGGAGACCGTAGCACCACAAGCCGCTGACCAGCCCTGGCAGGAGGTATTGATCAGGGAGTTGAAGAGCCTGTTTCAACTGAATCGATTGAGCGATGGCGTTAAACCGCTGCTGACGCCCGACGAATCCACCTACCTCGAGCTCAACTTGCGCCTCAAGCTTGAACAGGCCCAACTCGCGGCGCTCAAAGGTGACCAGATCGTCTTTAACGAAAGCATCGAAGGCGCGGTGGACATGATGCTCGATTATTTCGATCAGCACGATGAAAGCGTGCTCACTGCAGTCACCCAGCTGCAGGAAGTGGGTACGTTTGAGGTGGCAGCGCCACTGCCCGATATAGCCGGATCGCTGCGCGCTCTACTGCAGGTTCGACGGGGTGGCCAGTGAAAGCGACCACGTGGGCGATGTTGTTTCTCACTGCAGTGGTCGGCGGGTTTACCGGCATGCTGGTGGTCAACGACAAGGGCTACGTGCTGATCGCCTACGACGAATACACCCTGGAGACCACGTTGTGGCTCGCGATTATCGCGCTGATCCTGCTCTACATGCTTGCGCGACTGGTGTTTGCGATCAGCGCGCGGCTGCTCAATGGTCGCGGCAGACTCGGCCTGTGGACCAGCGAACGGCGGGCACGGTCCGCGCGAGCGCAGACTGTGCGAGGTCTGTTGCTGATGGCAGAAGGCCGCTACACCGACGCCTCAAAGCTGTTGCTGAATGCGGCGCACGGTGTTGAAACACCGCTGATCAATTATCTGAATGCGGCGCGTGCGGCACACGAACTGGGTGAGCTCGATGCACGTGATGGCCTGCTCCGCCTGGCCCATGAGTCCACACCCGGTGCCAAGTTTGCTGTTGCGCTGACCCAGGCCCAGCTGCAGATGGCCAAGGCGCAGTGGGAACAATGCCTGGCGACCCTCCTGCAGCTCAAAAGCGAATCGCCGCGGCATCCGCTGGTTCTCGAAATGCTCAAAACCTGTTATCAGCAGGTCGGCGACTGGCAGGCATTGGTCGATCTGATCCCCGCATTGAAAAAACAGAAAGTCGTCCCGCAGGACGAGGCGGTTGATCTGGCCGAGACCGCCTGGCGCGAAATACTCAAACACACGGCCTCGTCGGATCTGACTGCGGTGTTCGACAGAATGCCCAAAGAGCTGCGTCGCAAAGCGTCGTTGATCAACTGTGCGGCACTGCTCATGTGTGAGACCGGTGCGCTCGCCGATGCCGAAGGTCTGGTTCGTGGTGGTATCAACACCGCGTGGAACGAAGAGTTGGTCGGGCTTTATGGCTGCATTATTTCCGACGACCCTAAACGTCAGCTGGTGGCAGCACAGAGCTGGCTGAAAGAGCGCCCGAATGATGCCACACTGCTGATGTGTATCGGGCGTATTTCGATGATGAACCAGGCCTTCAGTGAGGCGCGGGAATACTTTGAAGCAAGCCTTGCGTTGAACCCTACACCGGAGGTGCACAGCGAACTCGGCAGGTTGTGCCTGGCCATGGGCGACTATGAAAAAGGCGGCGAGTATCTGGCGCAATCGCTGGCAACGCTACCGGTTCTGCCGCTACCGGTGCCCGATCAAGAGCATCAGTCCGAAGACGGTCTCAAGGTCCTTGGCGCGTAGCTGAAGACATCTGATGAAATACCGGCAGGACTGAGCCCCGCGGCAGCCAGCGCATCGCAGATCGCATACACAAAACCGGGACTGCCACAGAGGATCAGGCGGTGCTCCGCAAAATCGGTGAAGTGATCAACCAGCCAGCTAATGCCCAGGTTTTTTTCGTTGCGCGTGTCGTCAACAATGATCTTGCATTCAAACTGCGCCGCCGACAGATCGAGCAGGTTCTCCGCCTCAGCACCTGCATCTGCTACACACCACACAAGGAAAGCTTCAGGGGCATCATCAGGCAGACCGTCCAGCAGGGAGTGCGCCTGACTGATCCCGGTTCCCGCAGCGACGATTAAGACTGGTCTGGTTGAATCCGCGGGGATTACGACTTCACCGGCGGGTTGCGAAACGCGAAACGT
>JAQBYL010000007.1 GCA_027622495.1 Pseudomonadota bacterium | reverse complement strand
GGCACTTCTACGCCATCCTCGATCATGCTCAGTTCTTCTGCACCCGCAAATGTCTCGCCACTGTCGATCGAAAAAACGATCTGCGTGCCGGTGCCAAATGCGGTTCCTTCCAGATAAACGGTGTTTTCCGGTATCGGATTGGTGATCACGACGCTTCGGGCATCCACCAGATCCGTGCCGCTGTTGGTGAACGTGATGGTGTAGCGCAACTCATCCCCGGGCACGACGCTCTCCGCCGGCACCAGTTCCAGCAGCACATCACCACCTGCACCCACAGATGACACTACCTTCTTCACCGAATTTGTCAGATCGATCTGCGCGTGCGCGGCACCCGCAAGACCCATCATGAGGGCACCCAGGGTGCCCGCACACAAGGTGCCCCTTATGAGCGTGAATCGATCCTTGTACTGACGCTGCATTTCTTCTCCTTGCAACCTTTGGCTATCTGAACCGGCTATCTGAGCGCCGCTTCAAAAACAATGCTGACAACGCTGCCTCCGCCAACCGTGCCCAGATCGACGGTGACGGTGGATGTGCCTGCGTTAAAACCGGCATTGTCTGTTGCCAACGGAATGAAGTCATCATCTTCGGCAACCCCATCGATCATCAATGTGCCGGAAGCAAAGGCGAGATCCGCAGGAATCAGGTCGCTGACAACAAAATTGTCAACAGACCCTGCCCCGTTCACGGTGACATCCAGCTGATAGGTCAGCACAGAACCAGGCACCACTGTCGATCCGCCGAACGGATCAACCACACTGGTGACCGACTTGTTCATGGTGACCGTGGCTTCCGTTACCCGAAACGTCCCCGAGGTGCGCAGAATCAGATTGCCTGTGTCATGGCTGGTACCCACCACGGCGTTGACGTTGCCGCCGCCATTTTCACCGAGATCGCCAGCACCGGCGTATGAGTCGCCCGGTACCGGGAACGAACCACTGGCCGGGTCATCGGTTCCGGTCTGCGCGATCACCGTGGTGGCGATGGCGCGAATTTCGATCTGCCCTTCGTTGCCGGTGGGCAAGCCACCTGGAATGCTGTTGTCGACATAGACAATCTGCGTCGCGTCAGGGCCGAGAGTCGGGTCATTTGCACCGGCGGTATACACGGTGTCACCACCAGCACCCGTCTGCAGACCCGGAATTGCATTCGTTTCCAGGTAAAGGCTCAACGTGGTGGGATCGAACCCCCCTTCGCTGATCGCGTCTTCAGTAATGATGCGGAAGGTTTCGGTGCCGTTGCCGTTGTTGGTGACGGTGAACTGCAGCAGCGCACTGGCCGCGGGGGTCGCAACCGGCACAATCCCGCCGTTGTCGCTCACCACGCTGACATCAATCAACTCATCAACAAACGTCGCCACCGTGTTGCTCGACATGCTGGGGTAGCTCACGCCACCGATATCAAACGCAACCTGGGCTGTGTTGCGTATCTCGCGCCCGGCAGTGGTACCCACCGCATGACCCGTTTGTGCAAACACCGAGCACAGCAGCAACCCGGCCACATATAACCTTGCCTTCGTCCAGCCGATATTTCTCACCCTGTGCGTCCTTGTACCAAACCTGATCCAGGGCGCCATCCTCGCCTGTCGGGGCCGGAGTTTCCGTTAAACGCGTCAAGGGTTACGCATCATAATTCACGGCTGGAAAGGATCGACGGGAGTTGAATGTCAATATAACTGCTCAACCAATCGGATCGCTCAGCGCAGATTCACTTTCTTTCGACGGCGGATTTACGGTGTTGTGACAATATTGGTGGTGGCCGTTTCCGGATCGTAGACAATAATCGCCTCGCCGGTTTGCAACGCTCGCCTGACGGCGCGGGTTTTCTCTTCGAGTGAGATGTCGCGGTGCCCGTAGTCGGTTCCTTCGCGCAGCACAAACGTCTCGATGAGGCCTTTCAAAGCGTCAATACTGAGGCTCTCGACAGGAATTTTGATCATGCACCCACGGCTTCAGTGACCTGGTCCGCAAAACACCGCACCAGCCTTGAATTCACCGGGGCAAGGTGCGTTACTTGCATTCATTATGCCCTTATAAAAGGGTTCCGACAGGACAGGGAACCATGGTGGAACAGGAACACATACTCGTAGTCGAAGACGAGCCAATAACCCGTGAACAGCTGGTCTCGTACTTCGAAGAGGAAGGCTACAAAGTCTCTTCTACCGGGTCCGGAGAAGAAGTTCTGTCTATGGCGACAGGATCCGACATCATCGCGGTTCTGCTCGACATCAAGCTGCCCGGCAAGGACGGCCTGACGCTGACAAGAGAAATCCGCGCCCAATCTGATGTGGGCATTATTCTCGTCACCAGCAAGCAGGAACAGATCGACAGAATTCTCGGCCTCGAAAGCGGCGCCGATGACTATGTGACCAAACCGTTTGATCCGCGCGAACTGTTGAGCCGTGCGCGTAATCTGATCCGCCGCGTGCACATCCAGCAAAGCCAGCGCCGCAAGCACCATGTCCGGCGTTTCGACGGCTGGTGTCTCGATCTGAGCAAACGCGAGCTGACCTCCCCCGATGGTGAGGTCAACCAACTGTCAGCCGGCGAATATCAGCTGCTGCTGGCCTTCATGGAAAAGGCCGGCGAAGTGATGAACCGGGATCAGCTGATGAACCGCATCCGCAATCGCGAATGGTTTCCCGACGACCGCTATATTGACGTGCTGGTCGGCCAGTTGCGCAAAAAGCTCGGCGAACGGGCTGCCAGCGCCAAGATCATTGCAACCATTCACGGTACAGGCTACCTGTTTACGCCAGAAGTAGCATAATCGCCGGAGTCGTTGCCTGGCCGTCCCGTTTGCAGCTGCCCGTTTGCAGCTGACAGAAGCAGGCGGCATTTACCATAACGGGCACGTAACATAACGGGCCTTAAAATAACGAAAGTAGCCGTGGGCCAAACCATCTACGACAGCCTTTGCACCCTGGTTGAGCGCAAGCCAACCGAAGGTGGGTCTGTGATCACCAAAACCCTCAAAGCCGAGGCACAGACCCCAACGGCGATTGCCCGCTATCACCATGAATTCGCGATCAATCAGTCGCTGACCACCGACTGCATCTGCCGCGCCATCGACTACGACCCACAGACCAACCGCATCACCTTTGAAGACATCGGTGGTCGCGCGCTCAAAGACTCCATCCGCGAGCAGGCACTGGACTTCGACGAACGGCTTCAGATCGCGACCCTGATCGCCCACGCTGTTCAGACGATCCACGACGAAGGGGTGATCCACCGCGATCTGAACCCTGCAAACATCGTGCTGACACGCGATCCCTTGAGTGTGCGCATCATCGATTTCGGTCTGGCCACGCTGATACCGCGCGAGTATCCCGAAAAAGAGCACACCACCAGCCTGACCGGCACATTGCCTTACCTGTCGCCGGAACAGACCGGCCGGGTCAATCGGGTTGTGGACTACCGAACCGACCTGTATGCCCTGGGGGCAACCTACTATGAGCTCTTCAGCGGTCGACCCCCGTTTGACATGGACGATCCACTGGAACTGATCCACGCACAGATCAGCAGCGAGCCGGTTCCATTGAACGAAGTCAACGCTGACGTGCCGTTGTGGCTGTCTGCGCTGGTTCTGAAACTGCTTTCCAAACGGCCCGAAGACCGCTACCAGAGCGCGGTGAGCGTGCAGGACGACCTGAGCGAAGGTCAGCTGCATGGCGATGAAGGCCAGTTCCTGCTCGGGCGAACCGATACGGTTGGCCAGCTGTCTCTGCCGAAAAAACTCTACGGGCGTGACACGACCCTCACGCTTGCTGACGATTTTATCGAACGGGTCAACGGTGGTGAGAGTCTTTTCCTGCATCTGTCGGGTCCCACTGGCATGGGCAAGTCTTCGACCTTAAGCCAGATCGTCCGCGCAGCGGATGAAAGCGGCATGTTGACTGCACACATCACCAGTCGCTACTCCGAATCGCTTGATCAGGTTTTAATCGAGCTTCTAAGCCTGATCATCCGCCAGGCGCTGTCACGGACCACCGATGAGAGCATCGACTTCATTCAACGTTTGAGCGAGAACCGATCACCCAATATCACCGCCCTGTTCGCCGACATCCCTGAACTCGCGCTGATCACCGACCCCGCCGCCGGGGTGGGCAGCATAAGCCGCGGTCTGCGCGAACTGCTGGACCTGCTGAAGCCCTGCTCGCTGTGCCTTGCAATCGAAAACATCGAACAATCCCCACAGGAAATTGTCGCCGCACTGGTCGATGCCACCATCGACCAACGCCACACCCTGACGGTGATGACCAGTCCGCGAGCAGCGATGGCTACCCTTGCGCACCCGCGGATCGCCACCAAAACAGAGGCAGTGGAACTTTCGGGCTTGAGCAAAGCAAGCATCCGCAGCCTGCTGGCGGACATGCTTGGCGTAAGCGAGGCGAAAGTCCGTGAACTTGCCAGTGAACTGCACGGAAAAACCGACGGCACCCCCGCGCATCTGCTGCAACTCATATTCAATCTGCACAGCGAAGGCGTTATTTATTACGATACGATCCTGGCCGGCTGGGCCTGGCATATGGATCAGGTGCGATCGTTTTACTTCAGCAGCAATTCACAGGTTCACATACTCGAAGAGTTGAAGAGCCTCCCCGCGGCAACACGCGACCTGCTGCAGATTGCCGCCTGTGTTGATGACTGCTTCGACATTGCGACCCTCAAAGCCGTCGCCGGTACCCGCCAGGAACTGGCACCGCTGCTTCGCCCGGCTGTGTCGAAAGGCATGATCATGATCACCGGACGGGCCCAGTATCAGTTCACCCACCCGCGCATCCGGGCAACGCTTTACAGCGACATGCCATTTGAAGATCGTAAGAAACACCATCAAAGTTTCGCAAGTTTGCAGATGGTCACCGACCACAACCAGCCTGCCGCTGCACTGACGATCGCAGATCATCTGAACGCCGCAACAACCCCCTTTGAAACCGACGCCGCTTTGCGCGAGCAGACTGCCCACGCGAACCTTCTTGCAGCGCGCGAAGCGCTGAACCAGCGAGAATTTCAGCGCGGTTACCGATACTGCCGGGCGGGTCTTCTGATGCTCCCTTACCTGTCGCAGGAACCGCTCGCCGTGGAGCTGAACCAGACTGCGGCAGAAGCGGCTTTTCAGTGTAATGACTTTGACGAACTCGATCGGGTGGTTGCGACCACAACGGTCGTGACCAGCGACCTGCAGGAAATCAAGGTCCGCGCGGCAATCGTCAAAAACGATCTCCCACAGGCCCGATCTCTGGCAACCGCAGGTCTTGAACAGCTCGGCTACCGAATCGAGAAACCATTGAGCAAGATATTGAAGGTGCTGCCTTCAGGCATTGCGAAATGGCTCGGTCTGCCTCAAACGGCTCTGAATATACCGGTCCCGGCACTGGAAGATCCGCGCACCCAGCAGGGGTTCCGGCTGCTCGGTTATCTGATCCACATCGGCTATCACATGGGTCTCGATGACCTGACACCCTATGCCGATGACGTGATCAACAAGGCGGCCTCGCGCGGCTTTTCCAGCGAAGTCGCTTTCGCTTATGCAGCCCGCTCTGTGACCACTATCGCATCCAACCAGCCCCGGCTCGCTGCCGAGTACGCGACAACTGCGCGCAGCCTGGCAGAACAGTTTTCTGGAAGCTTTTTTTCGATCCGTGCAATCACCCTGCTGAACGGTCTGGTGGATCCATGGACTACCTCTCTCGACCAGACACTGGGCTCGCTGCAATACAACATCGAACGCAGTGAAGATAAGCAGGACTACGAGTTTGCTGCGTCGGCAACAGCCTTTTACGCAATCAACGCAATGCTGCGCGGCATGGAGCTCGGCTCGCTGAACCGGGAACTCAATAACCAGATCAACAAACCCTGGGCGCAGACTCAGATCACCGCGATGAACACTGCCACCTTCATCAGTCAGATCGTTGGCAGTCTGCAGGGCCAGGCTGTGAACGAAGACAGCCAGGTCAATCATCGCCAGGGCATATCCAGCAGTCAGGACATGGTTGCCCATGCCTGCATCTACGTATTTCGCCTGTACTACGCTGTTCTGTTTCAGGATTTTCACGGTACCGAACAGGTCCTCAACCTTGCCCGCAAATATTCAGCAGGGCTTCGGAGTTCACCGCTCCTCATTCTGCTGACTTTTCTGGAAGCGCTGATTGAACTGCGTGTTAACAAGTCTGCGGGCCGCACCATCGCCAGGCGTAACCTTGCCTTGCTTCAGGCGTGGCTCGATCAAGGTGCTGAGTTTGTCGAAGCCAAACTGCTGACGCTGAAAGCGGAACTCGAATGGCACAGAGGGAACAGCACCGGTGCCCTGGACCTGTACGGTCAGGCCGCAGACGTTGCCCGCCATCATGGCGGCGCACACGATGAAGGCCTGGCCTATGAACTGGCGGCACGCCACTGCGATGAAGGCATGCGCGTTGATTTTGCCAAACTGTACGCGCGGAACGCACACCAGGCCTACATCCGCTGGGGCGCCATGGCTAAAGCCGCGCACGTCGAACGCGACTTTCATGAACTGCTGGGCAGCCTGAGCCCGCAAGGCCACAACCTGCGCGTAGGCGTCGACATGGCCGTGCGTGACTACCACACCGTAAGTCACACATTCGAAAGTGCTGAGTTCAACGAACGGATACTCGATACCAATACGGTTCTGAAGGCAGCACAGACTATCTCTGGCGAAATCCTGCTCGATCAGGTGTTAGCCAAACTGCTGCGCCTGGTTCTGGAACACGCAGGTGCTCAAAAAGCCTGCATGATGCTTGCAACCCCCGCAACCGACGGCACCAGCATCAATGATCTGTATGTAGAAGCCGTGTCTTCGGTCCACAGCGGTCCGACACGCAGGCTGTCACCTCCCGAACCATTGCTCATAACCGATGAAGTTCCAGTCAGCATCGTGCAGTTTGTCGCCCGCACCAAGGCGCCGCTGGCCCTTGCCGACGCAACTGTTGAAGACGTGTTTACCCAGGATCCTTACGTTAAACGTCTGCAACCGCTGTCGGTTCTGTGCCTGCCGATTATTCACCGCGGCAACATCACCGGCATACTCTATGTGGAACACCGGTGGCTGACCGGGGTCTTCACCGCACAACGGATTGAGGTGCTTGCCCTGCTTGCGTCTCAGGCCGCTATTTCGATCGAAAATGCCCGCCTGTACGCAGATCTTCAGTCCACCAGAGATGAATACCGCGCCCTGTACGACAACGCCATTGAGGGGTTATTCAGAATCGATGCAGAAGGCGCGCTTCTGAGTGCCAATCCAACCTGCGCGAGAATTCTGGGTTTTGACACCACCTCGGAACTGCTCGACGAATATCACGACCTGCTCGACCGGATCTTTCTCAAGCGCGAAGAAGCTCGTCGTTTCATATCGCAACTGGAAGAACGCCGTCTTGTGAACGGTTTCGAAGCGCAAGGGGTCACCAACGAAGGCCAGACATTCTGGATGGCGCTCACCGCAAGGCTCACCACCGACGCTGAACACGGCGACTATATAGACGGTTCGCTGATCGACATATCCGAACGGATTGAGCACGAACAAGCCGACAAACACAGACAGATCGCAGAAGCGGCCACCCAGGCAAAAAGCCAGTTCCTGGCCAACATGAGCCACGAAATACGCACACCCATGAACGCAATCGTGGGTTTTTCACGCCTGGCACTGGAAACCGAACTCGACCGACGCCAGCACGAGTATCTGACATCGATCAGTAACGCGGCGGTCAATCTGCTCAATCTGGTGAGCGACATCCTGGACTTCTCCAAAATCGAAGCCGGCAAGCTCACCCTGGAGCAGAAGCCATTCAAACTGGACGACTGTTTCGCAGAGGTACAACGCCTGTTCCGCACCGATCTGCTGAAAAAGGGTATTCGCTTTGTCTTTGAGAATCTGACTGCCTCACACGAAGTTTTTTCCAACGACGGTGTCATCATCGGCGATCCTCTGCGCCTGCAGCAGGTGCTGGTGAACCTGGTGGGGAACGCGATCAAGTTCACCGAAGCAGGAGAAATCAGACTGACCGCCGAAGTCATTGCGGTCAGTGCGGAATCGCTGAACATGCAGATCAGCGTCACCGATACCGGGATCGGCATTGAGCCCGCCGAACAGCAGCGCCTGTTCGAATCTTTCGAGCAGGCAGAAACATCCACAACCCGGCGCTATGGCGGAACCGGTCTGGGTCTGACCATCTGCAAGAGTCTTGTTGAAGTCATGGGTGGAGACATCTGGGTCAATTCCACACCCGATGAGGGCAGTTGCTTCACTTTTACCTGCCAGTTCGGCAGGGCGAGCGGCAAAATCGAACTTCCCGATCGCAAGAGATCGAGGCAGGCGTCTGCCAGCCTGTTACTCGACCGCCACATACTGGTGGCGGAAGACAACCCGATCAACCAGCAGCTGGCACTGGAATTTCTCAAGCGGGCAGGTGCGACCGCCGATATCGCCGAAACCGGCAGGCAGGCCATCGAGATGGCAACCGAGCATGAATACGATGCCATCCTGATGGACATACACATGCCCGAGCTCGACGGTCTGGAAGCAACCAGATCGCTTCGAGAACACGGCCTGACGCTGCCGATCATCGCCGTATCGGCAGATGCCCTGGCACAACGCCAGTCGGCGGCCCTGGATGCCGGATGCAATGGCTACATCACCAAGCCCTATCGACTTCGAAAAGCTGTTGACTGAACTGGCCGTGCATCTGCCTGAAGGGCCGGTACGTGATCTCAAACGGCGCGCGACAGACATCCCCGAAGGTGACATGAATCAGCTGCTGACAGAAAAGCTCACGTTGCATAGGCTTGCGGGCATCGATCTACCTGCTGCCATCCGCGGGCACAACGGTAACGTCAAACTCCTGATCAAACTGATGGGCGATTTCGGTGGCTATTACGGCGACGCCGCAAGCAAGATCTCTGAGCACTTGAGCGCTGAAGCGTTTGAGGAAGCTGAACGCCTGGCTCACAACCTGCACGGTGTAGCCGGCAGCTTCGGCGCACAACGCCTGAAGGAAGCATCAAAAACTCTAGAGCTTGCCATCGTGAACCGTGATCACACCAACTTGCGCAGTCTTGTCAGAAGCTTTGAGGTTGCCTTGACCGAGGTACTTAAATCAGCAGACGCGCTCACATCAGATGAGATCAGCTTCCGGGCATCCGACCTGACCCGCTGAAAAGAACCATTCGATTCTGGCTGCAATCAACTGGTTATTTCAACAACGTTCGGGATCAGCATCAGCTGAGGATTGGCTTTTAAAGCGGCAAAGTTGAACAACGACCGATCACCCAGATGACTGGTCGAAACGTTCTGAATGCTCCGGGCAATAGTCTCAACCACACCAGGTTGCTGCTGGTCCCAACCCTTAAGCATCTGTTTGATCACCTGGCGCTGCAGATTTTCCTGTGAACCACACAGATTGCACGGAATGATCGGGTAACCGCGCAAACCCGCGTATTCTTCCAGATCTTTTTCCCGGCAGTGATACAGGGGTCGAATCACAACATTCCGACCATCATCACTCTTCAACTTGGGTGGCATCGACTTCAGCCTGCCGCCGTAAAACATGTTCAGAAACAGGGTCTCGACAACATCATCAAGATGATGCCCCAGAGCAATCTTGTTAGCACCGATCGCATGGGCATGGTTATACAGAATGCCGCGACGCAGGCGTGAGCAGATCGGACAGGTTATTTTCCCCTCAGGCGTGGTTTTCTTGACGATACTGTAGGTGTCCTGTTCGAGGATCTGATACTCAACACCAAGCTTGCCAAGGTAGTCCGGCAACACGGCTTCAGGAAATCCAGGCTGTTTCTGATCCAGGTTCACCGCTATCAGATCGAACGATATGGGTGCATTGCGCTGCAGACTCAACAGCATGTCCAGCATCACATAAGAATCTTTGCCGCCCGACAGGCAGACCATCACCAGATCACCGTCATCGATCATCTGATAGTCAACAACCGCCCTGCCAGTCAAACGGCGCAGCTTCCTCGCCAGCTTGTTTTCTTTTACGCGCTGCGTTTGCGGGGCACTCACCGTCACGTTACGCCTCTCAAAACGAGAATCGGCGGTGTGGAAACCAGGCGACGGGTTGTGAAAAGACCGACCGTGAGAACCAGCGTTGCACCAACCAACGGACCAAGCAGCCACAACCATGGATGAATGTCCGCCGACAGGTCAAAAACCTGGGTCTGCAACAGCGCAACAGTCACCTCCGCACCCACCACAGCGACGATGCCTGAAAACATGCCGAGCACAGCAAATTCCGCTGCCAGACTGCTGGTGATCAGCTTCCGGGTGCCGCCCAGTGTCCGGATGAGGGCGTGTTCGGCCATCCTGGTATCACGGCTCGCCTGAATGCTGGCAACCAGAACCAGACAGCCTGAGATCACCACCAGACCCAGCACCAGCTCAACCGCCTGCGTGACCCGGTCGATGATGCTGGAAATCTGCGCGATGATCGCATCAACCTCAATGACCGTTACCGTCGGGAACCTGGACAGAAAAGTATTGAGGAATTGTTTGCGCTCAGCGGGCAGATAAAAACTGGTCATATAGGTGGACGCAAGGCCCTGCAGAGCACTCGGCGAGAACACGATAAAAAAGTTTGGCTGCAGGCTTTCCCAGTCGAGTCGGCGGGTATTGGCAACCGTTGCCTCCACCACGCGGCCACCGATGTTGAAGCCCAGCACATCACCGATCTGCAACCCTAGATCGCGCGCATAGTCGACCTCGAGCGACACCAGCGACCGACCGTCTTCAACCGACCACCAGGATCCTGTGACCACCTTGTTATCCTGCGGCACATCCGCCGACCAGGTCAGATTCCGCTCCGATCGCAGACGCGGTCCGGGGCCCTGTTCGGTGCGCAGTTCTTTCTGGTAAAGATCACCATCCAAGCCGTTCCCAGAAACTATCCGACCGCTGATCATCGGAAACAGAATGCCCTGGCGTTCGGTGTTGGTGGCCAACATCTCGCGCACGTCATCTACCTGATCAGGCAGCACGTTCATCAGAAAATGATTCGGTACATCCACCGGCATCTGCGAACGCCACTCTTCGAGCAATGATGTGCGCAGCAGTGTCAGAACCAGCAGAAGCATGATCGCCAGACCAAAGATCAGAATCTGCGCGGTATTCTCACGATGCCGGCGACGTAACGCCGACAGAGCCAGACGCCAGCCACTTCCGGCCTGCATGCCGACGACTCTGCCACCACGTAACAGCAACATCGCCATGCCGCCAAAGCTGAACAGCACAACCAGTGCACCCAGCAGGGTCCACAGGGTGAGGAAAATACTTTCGGTGTACCAGACCAGCAACAACAGACTGCCCGCAGCGGCGGCGCCATAACTCAGCCACTGCGACACCGGTGCAACCCCGAGATCGCGACGGATAACGCGCATGGGGGAGACGTTTTTGAGATGCAGCAACGGTGGCATGGCAAACGCCAGCGCACAGATCAGACCGGTTGTTATACCGAGCAGAAAAGGCCTGCTGCCTGGTGCAGGCAACTCGATGGGGATGAGCGAAGACAGCAGCGCCACAATCCCCAGATGCAGCAGCACACCCAGAACCAGCCCCAGGGTTACCGCGATCGAACCAATCAGCAGAAGAATCGACACATAGCCGCCAAGCACCTGATTCGGTGTTGCGCCGAGGGTCTTTAAAATACCGACATGATCGTAGTGCCGCTGCGCATAGCGATGGGCTGACAAGGCAACCGCAACCCCTGCAAGCAGCACACCGAGCAGACCACCCAGCAACAGAAAACTCTCGGCACGATCCAGCGCAGACCCGATTCTGGGGCTGCTGTCCTTGACCCCTACCCAGCTGAAGTTGGGCTTTAAAGGCAGATCTTCTTGAAGGGCCTCCAGACTATCCGCGTCACCCCGAAGCAGAAGCCGATAGCCGATCCGGCTGCCGGGTTGAACCACCTCTGTGGCGGGCACATCGGCAATATTCATCATGAGGCGCGGGCCCAGATCAAAAAAGCTGCCACCGCGATCCGGTTCGGAGGTCACAACGCGCGTTACCCTGAGCCTGGCCATGCCAACTTCGATCTGCTGACCCAGCGCAATGCTCAACGACGGAAACAACCGTGAATCGAGCCATACTTCACCGGGTGCCGGGATGTCGGTGGTAACCTCCCCGCGGGAGAACGGCACCATGGAGGATCTGACGGTTCCACGCAGCGGATACCCGGGTGCAACTGCCTTGACACTCACCAGGTCGTTGCGGCTTTCACCAGCAAACACCATAGACGGAAACACCATGGTATCTGTCATCTCAAGACCCAGCGCGCGTGCCTCGTCGCGAAAAGCCTGCGGGATTGGCATGGAGCTTCCGATGTAGCGATCCGCTGCCAGAAAATTAGCCGATTCGAGCAACAGCGCCTGTTGCAGACGATCAACGAAAAGACTGATCGCGGTGACAGTCCCCACGGCAACAAGCAACGCTGCCAGCAGAAGGCCGAGTTCACCCGAGCGCCAGTCGCGTCGCGCAAGGCGGATCACCAGAGCAGCTCTCATCGAAGCATCTCCCCGGCGCGCAGTTCGCATATACGGGTACAGCGACCAGCAAGCCGGTCATCGTGGGTCACTAAAATGAGCGTGGTGCCGAACTCTTCGTTCAGGTCGAACAGCAGGTCGATAATTTTCTGCCCCGTCACGGTATCAAGATTTCCGGTTGGCTCATCGGCAAACAGAATGTCCGGATTGGAGGCAAAGGCTCGCGCCATGGCGACACGCTGTTGTTCGCCACCGGATAACTGTCGGGGATAATGCGTGGCCCGCGCTGACAGACCCACCTTTTCCAGCAGCGCGAGCGCCTGTGTGCGAGCCGCACTGTCGCCACGCAGCTCAGCAGGCAACATCACATTCTCAAGCGCAGTCAGACTGGCAAGAAGTTGAAAGGTCTGAAAGACGAAGCCGACATGCTCCCCGCGAACCAGCGCCCGCGCCTCTTCATCCATGGCTGTAATTTCTTTGCCAGCAAGGTGCACCGCTCCGGAACTGGGCAGGTCGAGCCCCGCCAGAATGCCGAGCAAGGTGGTTTTCCCCGAGCCCGATGCCCCCACGATGGCGACGCTTTCGCCTGCATTGATTTCGAGATCGATGCCGTCCAAGATCGTCAGTTCCCCTTCGGCAGTCGGAACAACTTTGCCTATTTGCGTCCCTCGGATCACTGTTTCTTTCATAAGCTGATGTACTGCTGGGTGTGTGCGATTGCTCCGCCGACGTTTGCCAATTCCGACAAAGCATCGACCGTTCTGGTGCTCGGCGACAGTATCAGCGCAGCCTATGGGATTCAACGCGAAACCGGCTGGGTGGCCCTGCTTGAAAATCGACTGGCGGAGCAGGCCTCAAATTTTCAGGTGGTCAACGCGAGCATCAGCGGGGAGACCACCGGCGGTGGCCTCGCCCGGTTGCCACAGGCACTGGACCTGCACAACCCATCGATTGTCATCATCGAGCTGGGTGGGAACGACGGTTTGCGCGGTTATCCGATCGAACGAATCCGCGAGAATCTGCAGAACATCGTGACCACCGCCGACCCCAATATGCGGCAGATCATTCTGGTTGGCATGCAGATCCCGCCCAACTACGGACGTCGCTACACCGACGCATTCACCCAGCTGTTCCAGGACATCGCCACCGAACACAATCTGAAACTGGTGCCGTTTTTTATGGAAACGGTGGCGCTCAAACCGGAACTCATGCAGGGCGATGGCATTCACCCCACCGCCGAGGCTCAGCCCATGCTGCTCGACACGATCTGGCCACTTATCGTTGAGGCCCTCAAAGAGGGCTGATCAGGTTGGGTTGCGGCGCTTCCCGCCGGCGTCTGATAGCTGTGCGGCGCCGATATGTGCCTCGCCCCGCAACAGCGCAAGTTGAACCTGCCTTTGCCGCTCAGCGAAACCGCTTTTCTGTTTTTCCGACAGGTTATCGATACAGTGCGGACAGCTGACCCCTTCCACGTAAGCAGGGGAGCGTCGATCTAAAATCGACAACGGCGACCGGCAGGCAAAACACTGCTGGTAGCGTCCCTGCTTAAGCTCCGGATCCACTGATATCCGCTGATCAAAAACAAAGCACTCGCCGTGCCAGCGATTGTCATTTGGGTCGACGTTTTCCAGGTATTGCAGAATGCCACCGTCGAGTTGATAAACTTCCGCAAAACCTTTCTGCAACATGTAGGCAGAGGCCTTTTCGCAGCGAATACCTCCGGTGCAGCACATGGCAACCCTGGGGGAGGTCGCGGGATCGAGTTCTCGCTCAACAAACCCGGCAAATTCTCTGAACGATGTTGTGTTTGGATTAACCGCACCAGCAAAGGTCCCGATGCCGATTTCGTAGCGGTTGCGGGTGTCGATCACTATCACGTCAGGGTCTTCCAGCAGCTCATTCCAGCGTCGCGGGTCCACATGTTCCCCAGTGCGTGCAGCCGGTTTTATCTGCGGCTGCCCGAAGCTGACGATCTCCGGTCGGAGACGGACTTTAAACCGGTGAAAAACCGGATTGTCGACATCGGCATCCGAATACTTGACCGGCAGATCTGCGAAACGCGGATCATTGCCAAGCAGTTGGTTGAGCTCCGCAAGCGCTTCGCCACACCCGGTAATCGTTGCATTGATGCCCTCTGCGGCAATCAGGATCGTGCCTTTGAGCCCCAGCCGATGACCATGCTGATTAAGTTCGGCGCGTAACTGCTCCGGCGCATCGATCTCAACAAAACGGTAGAAGGTTGCAACTCGCATATTTAAGTCGCCCCAGCCGTGCTCTCGCCTGCGGCCGAACCCCCCATGCAGGGCGGCGACATGGGCGCCTGACCAAAACGAGCCTGCCACTCGTGCGGCGTGAAGGTGTGGATCGCCAGGGCGTGAATATGATCTGCAAGTTCGGTGGCCAGCAGCTCATTGACCCGGCGATGCCTTTGCAGCAGGCGCTGACCGGTAAACTCAGCCGTGACCAGAACCACTTTGAAATGACTTTCGGAGCCAGCCGGCACATTGTGATTGCCGCTTTCGTTCACCACCTCGAGATGGTCAAGGTTCAGACCTTCAGCCAGCTTGGTCTCAATCACAGAAGTAATAGACATAATCTCAAGCGCACACGGTTCTTTAACGCGCGCGGCTAGTTAAAAGGGCGCGCATTATACGAACTCTCAGCGGATCAGCACTACTGTGATGTTGTCCAGGCCACCCGCCTGGTTTGCCGTAGCGATGAGCTTGTCTGCCACCACCTCCAGACCAATGCTTGCAGCTTCATTGAGAATGCGGGTAATGGCCGGGTCGTGCACCAGATCGGTCAGGCCATCGCTGCACAGCAGGATCAGATCACCCGGCACACGCCGGATCTTGAATACGTCGACATCCACCTTTGCATCAAGGCCCACTGCCCGGGTAATGATGTTCCGATTGGGTGCGGTCAGGGCTTCTTCTGCACTGATCAGGCCATCATCGACCAGCTCCTGGACCAGCGAGTGATCGTGCGTGATCCGAGACAACGTCCCGTCCGCGAACTGATAGCCGCGACTGTCACCGACATTGGCAACGAGACAGGCACGCCCGCCGGTATGCACCCAGACCACTAAGGTGGTGCCCATCATGGCGTAATCCGATTTTGATCTGGATCGTTCAAATACCGCCAGATTCGCCTGCCGTACCGCGTCGCGCAGGGTTTCTTCGGTCACAGAACCCGCCGACGGAAGCGCCTGTAACACCCGCTGGACCGCAAGCGTTGCGGCAACCTCACCGGCATTCAGACCCCCCATCCCATCGGCCAGAACCGCCACATCCTCAGATTGGCCGATCGCGACCGCATCCTCGTTGTTGGTCCGAACTCTGCCTCGATCACTTCGAGAAACTATTTCCAATCGGCTTTTCCGTTAAAATATCTGCTTAAACAGCAATGGATCGTCATGTTAGCTCTGATTTCGCCCGCGAAAAGACTGGACTTCCAGGCCCCATCACCTGCGTCTAAACACAGCCTGCCAGGATTTCTGCAGGAGTCAAAAACCCTGATCAGCGAATTACGCAAAATGGCACCGGCAGAGATTGCCCGGTTGATGCACATCAGTGCCGATCTGGCCGACCTCAACCACCAGCGCTATGCACAGTGGCATACCCCGTTTGATGCGCGCAATGCCAAGGCGGCCGTGTTTGCCTTCAACGGCGACGTCTACATGGGCCTGCAGGCGCACAACCTCACCACCCGCGATATCACCTGGATGCAGAAACGCGTGCGAATTCTGTCTGGCCTTTATGGGCTCTTGCGCCCCCTGGATCTGATTCAGCCCTATCGTCTGGAAATGGGCACTGCGCTCCAAACCACCAGAGGCACCAATCTGTATGGTTTCTGGGGCGAGACCATCACCGACGCCGTCAACCAGGCGCTGCAAGCCGAGCCCAAGCCGATCCTCATCAACCTGGCGTCGCAGGAATATTACGCATCCATTGACCCGGCGCGGATTAACGCCCGCATCATCACGCCGACTTTCAAAGAGCGAAGAGACGGCGAGGTTCGCTTCATCTCATTTTCTGCCAAAAAAGCCCGCGGTCTGATGGTTCGCTACATGGTGCAGAACCGCATTAGCTCCCTGAAAGGTCTAAAAGGCTTCAACAGCGAAGGCTACACATTCTCAGAAGCCGAATCCCAGGGCGATCACTGGGTATTCCTGCGCGACGCACCCTGAGGCGCACTGGGCTCGCTCTACGACATCAGATCGGTCAGCTGCGTTTTCCGCAGTCTGACTGGCGCCGCACGCCTGCGTTTGACCCGGATGTTGAGCATCTCTACACCAAACGAAAAAGCCATGGCGAAATAGATATAGCCCTTGGGGGTGTGGATCTCCAACCCTTCGCCGAGCAGCGTGACCCCGATCAGGATCAGGAACGAAAGCGCGAGCATTTTGATCGTTGGATGTTCTTCAACAAACGCACTCACCGGGCCAGAAGCGAGCATCATCACCAGGACCGCGGTCACGATCGCCGCAACCATGACCGGAACCTCATCGACCAGACCGACGGCGGTGATGACAGAATCAAGCGAAAACACAAGATCAACAACCACGATCTGCGCCAGGACCGCATAGAAACCCAGCGTCCTGATGGTCTGCCCATTACCCTGTGAACCTTCCAGCGAGTTGTGGATCTCGCGCACGGCCTTGGTCATCAAAAACGCACCCCCGCCGAGCAGGATCAGCTCTCTGGCGGTGATCTGCTGCCCGAACATCGAGATCAGGACCACATCAAGACGCATGATCCAGGCAATGGAAAGCAGCAGGCCGATCCGCATGAACATCGCAAGCCCGAGGCCGATGTAACGGCCGCGGGCCTGCTGGTGCGCGGGCAGGCGGCTGGTAAGAATGGAGATGAAAATGATGTTGTCGATGCCGAGGACGATCTCAAGCACGGTGAGTGTGAGGAACGCACTCCAGATATGCGGGTCAAGCAAAAAGTCCATTCAATCCCCTCGGCCAATCCTCTCGGCATTACCGCAGCCGTTGTTCGGATTGAATCATATCTTCACCACTGCGTCCTTGGGTATGCTCACGAGATTCGTTTACCATCACACCATCAAGTTATGAGCACATGCTTCATGCCCGGAACAGACACCGACAAACAAACTCAAACTGAACTGGAAGCCGCCGCGTTCCGTCAGCTGCTCGCTCATCTGGATGAGCGCAAAGATGTGCAGAACATCGACCTCATGAACCTGGCTGGTTTCTGCCGCAACTGCCTGTCTAAATGGTACCGGGCGGCAGCAGAGGACCGTGGGATCGACATCGACTATGAAAGCGCGCGCGAAAGAGTCTACGGTATGCCTTACAGCGACTGGAAAGATCGCTATCAGACCGAAGCGTCCGATCAGCAGAAAGCCACATTCGACAAACAAAACCACTGACATCTGCGCCTTGTAATCGGGTGCCGAGTGCGGTTCGATGAACATTCACCACCACGTGAGAGCGCCGTGCTGAACCAGACGACCTATATCCGGCTGTGGCGCGACTGGCGCGGGTTTGTGCTGTTCGTCGCAGTCATGCTGCTGTTCCGTTCGGCGATCGCCGATTGGAACCAGGTCCCCTCGGGTTCCATGATCCCATCGATCCTGGTGGGAGATCGGATCGTCGTCGACAAACTGGCTTACAGTCTGCGTGTGCCGTTCACTCTTCAGAATGTTGTCAGCTGGCACCAGCCGGAGCGTGGCGATGTGGTGACGTTCAATTCACCTGCTGATGAGCGTCTCTTAGTAAAACGCATCATCGGTGTGCCCGGTGATGTAGTGGAACTGCGCGACAACCACCTGATCGTGAACGGCAAACCCGCCCACTACGACGAAGTCGACAGGTCTGAGCTTGCCGCTCTCGCGTTCACCGACAACGTGCACTACCAAGTCTACCGGGAAAGCGTTTTAGGCAGCAGCCGCCTGGTCATGCGCTCACGCATGGCCCGACCTGCGGTACAGACTTCCTTCAGCGCAACCGAGGTTCCCGCCGACCACTATCTGATGATGGGCGACAATCGCGACAATTCCAGCGACTCGCGCATCATCGGCTTTGTCAGCCGCGATCGTATCCTCGGCAAGGCCAGTACAATTGCCTTCTCGCTCGACTACGACAACTACTACGCGCCCAGGCTCGATCGGTTTTTTGAGGACCTGCCGTAAGTGTCGTTGGCGGCCGATCGATTCCGCCTGACGCCACCGACCTAGTCTTTTCGAAAGAGCCTGCGGATCACCCGCAGCACCAGCACGCCCACTAAAGCGAGACCAACCATCGCGGCGACCAGCAGCAGGCTCAATCCAACAAAATTCAAGAGCTCATCGTGATCCAGCCCGAACACATCGATCAGCCAGTAAAGACCCGCCCCCACTAACGCAGTGGCAAGCAGCAGCGTGCGGGGTAACCGGTCTTTGCGTTTCATGCGCATGGACTTTCCTCTATAAGCCGCTCGCAATACCTCATCGGGCCTCTTAGCATCGAAGGTTGTTCAAACGTTGCGCTGTGATCTGACCACAGCGCAGTTCGGCAACATCAAGGGCTACGACCTGACCCTGAAGGAGCATCCGTGGTGCTGATCTGCGTGGTGCCCGGTTCAATAATCGCAACCCCCGGGAGATCGATCTGAGTGGCGTCCGCATCACCGTCGAGCAGGCTCCGTGGCTGCTCGATGCGCTGGGGATCGTGCTGGAGTAACCGCGGCCTGGCCGCGCCACCGAACCACTCGGTCAGTCGATGCTGATCAACTCGACTTCAAATATCAGTGTCGAGTTCGCCGGTATCCCTGGAGGGGGACGATCTCCGTAGGCAAGCTCGGGCGGCACAAACAAGCGCCACTTGGAGCCGACGCCCATCAACTGCAGACCTTCGGTCCAACCGGCAATCACCCGATTCAGTGGAAAACTGGCTGGTTCGCCCCGGCGCACTGAACTGTCGAACTCGGTCCCATCAATCAGGGTCCCAACGTAGTGGGTGGTAACCGTGTCTGTGGCGCCGGGGTTGGGTCCATCACCGGCGACCAGAATTTCATACTGCAGGCCCGAATCCAGCACGACTACCCCCTGTTTCTGGGCGTTGCTGGTCAGAAACTCGCTCCCCTGTGAACTGCTTTCCATGGCGTCGGCCTCCTGAGCCTGTTGTACCCGTGTCTGCAAGGCAGCAATTGTGCGCTGTGCCTCTTCCATATTGACCTTACGTTCATTGCCAGCGCCGGCGTCAGTGATTCCAGCCTCGAAAGCTTCACTGTCGACCATGCCAGGAAAACTGGTGTCCACGTTTGTTCGGACTGTGTAACCAAGGCTATAGCTGGCTTTCTGATCGTCGCTGGTTAAAGCGGCAGGTTTTGCGGCTTCTGGAGCGCTTTCAACGGGTCGCTCACAGCCACCCAGGCCAAGGGCAACCAGACCCGCCATGACCACCCCGATAGTGCCAGAAAACCGGCTCATTCCGCCCATCGAACGCTTCGCAACAGGCGCAGGTCCGGTGACTACGTGACGCATTTTTTGCTCCAACAATTGACAGTTGCTCCCTACCCGAACACCGGGTTACATTCCTAGCACAGCCCGAATTACGGGTATAAGTTAATCTCGCGTCGTAAATTCTGGGGAACAACGCGAGACGCGAGGCATCTTAGTGGAACCTACCCGATAACAACAGTTTGGTGCGGCGCAGGTCTTGTAACTCAAAAAAAAAGAGATGCTGAAAACAGACGCAGGAATTTAAGGACCAGGGTGAATAAACAAATGCAGTTGAATGTGAGTCCTCACCGGCAGGCAGCAGGCAGACAGGACAGAGGTATTCTGTCAACCAGGTTGACCGCTATCCTGATGCTGTCGCTGACGGCCCTTCTTACCAGTCTGAGCAATGTCGCCGCTGCAACCGAAAACAGCAGCCCCAAAGCGGAAGATGCGCCGGTAATCGCCGAGAAGGCGGTCTGGCAAGCACTGGAACCATTAGATGTTCACCCGCGAACCAGCCTCGCTATCCTTGAGCAGCTGCGCCACAACCACTACATAAAAAAGAAGCTCGACGATAGTACGTCGTCTGAAATCTTCGAGAAGTACATCACCCTGCTCGATTCTGGAAAGGTCTACTTTCTCGCCTCTGACATGCGCGACCTTGAGCAGTATCGCTATCAGCTGGTCGATGCGCTGAAACGCGGCAATCTGGAGCCTGCGTTCACCATCTACAACCTGCACCAGACCCGCATGGTTGACCGCCTGAACTATCTGATCGAGAACCTGGATACAGGTCTTGAAACCCTCGATTTTTCGATCGACGAAGACATCGAGATTGATCGCGAGAACGCTGCCTGGGCAGCTACCCCGGAAGAACAGGACGACCTCTGGCGCAAGCGGATCAAAGCCGCAGCGCTCGGCATGAAGCTCAATGGCAAAGACCTGCCAGAAATCCAGACGCTGCTGAGCAAGCGCTACAAGAACCGGCTCAAGCAGGTAAATCAGCTGAAGAGCGAGGACGCCTTCCAACTGTACGTCAATGCTTTTGCCAGCACCTTCGATCCACATACCCAGTATTTTTCGCCACGCAATTCGCAGAACTTCAACATCACCATGTCTTTGTCGCTTGAAGGGATCGGCGCCGTTCTGCGCACCGACGACGAATACACCAGCGTGGTTCGCCTTGTTACTGCCGGCCCGGCAGACAAAACCGGCGCCATTGGCCCTTCCGACAAGGTTGTCAGCGTAGGTCAGGGCGAAAACGGCCCCCTGATCGACGTTGTTGGCTGGCGTCTCGACGATGTGGTGGAACTGATCCGTGGCCCGAAAGGCTCACAGGTCCGTCTGGAAATCATCCCTGCGGGCAACGAAGACGGCCAGACCAAAACCGTGCAGATCACCCGCAATACAGTTCAACTGGAAGATCAGGCAGCCCAAAAAAATCTGTTTTCGCTGAACCGCAATGGCCAGGACTTCAAAGTTGGTGTGATCGAGATCCCCACTTTCTACGCGGATTTCAAAGCACAGCAACAGGGCGATCCAAACTCCAAGAGCACCACTCGCGACGTCCGTCGGCTGATCAAAGAGCTGCAGGCCGAAGGGATGGATGCACTGGTTATCGACCTGCGCAACAATGGCGGTGGTTCACTGCAGGAAGCTGATTCACTGACGGGGCTGTTTATCGAATCCGGTCCCACAGTTCAGGTAAAAGCCGCAGACCGACGACCAAGCGTATATGAAGACGAAGACGGCAAAGCAGCCTGGGATGGTCCTTTAGCCGTGATGGTTAACCGCCTTTCAGCTTCTGCATCGGAAATTTTTGCCGGCGCCATCCAGGACTACCAGCGCGGCCTCATCATTGGCAGCCAGACCTTCGGCAAGGGCACCGTTCAGACCCTGATACCGCTCAACCGCGGCCAATTGAAAATAACCGCCGCCAAGTTTTATCGCGTCTCGGGCCAGAGCACCCAGCACCAGGGTGTGGTGCCAGACATCGCCTTCCCCGAGGTCTACGATGTAGATCGTATTGGTGAATCAAGCCTGGACGATGCCCTGCCCTGGGACATGATCCAGCCTGCAGTTTTTACGCCGTCAGACAAGGTGCGACCGTTGCTGAAGGAATTGAATGATCTGCACAGCGCGCGGGTTGTCAGTGATCCCGAATTTGAATATCTGCGATCGCTTGCCTTAAAAGGCAAAGAAGCCAATCAGAGAACCCATATTTCACTGAACGAACAGACCCGCATTGCAGAAAAAGCATCAGACGACAAATGGCGTCTGGATCTTGAGAATGGCTTGCGCGCCGCCAGAGGAAAGGCTCTGCTCGCGTCCATTAAAGAACTCGACGACGAGCAGGAAGCCGAAGAGGCGCAGGACGACGGCGTTCCAACACCAGACCAGGATTCCATGCTTCGGGAAACCGGATCCATCCTGCTCGACTATGTTTCACTGACCCATCAGATCGCCATGGTTGAGCATGTCCCGGAAACCGCCGGCCTCAGTAAACAGCCTTGAGCGAAATAAACAGCCTTGAGCGAAATAAACAGCCTTGAGCGAAACAAACAGCCTTGAGCGAAGTAAAACAACAGCCTTGAGCGAATAGTCGTCAGAGCTGCTCGGGCAACAGAAAGGCCAGGCTACGCTCGGCAATCGAGCGCTGCACGCAGGCTTTGAACTGATCAAACGGCATGGTGTGCTGCTCGCGATGCCCATAGCGACGTAGTGTCACAGTCTGCTCGTCGCGTTCCCGCTCGCCGACAATCAACAGGTTAGGAATCTTCGCAACCGTACCCTGCCTGATCTTTTTCGGCACCGTGTCGTTGGACGGTGCCACTTCCGCGCGGATACGTAAGGCACGCAGATCAGCCACCAGCGACTTCGCGTAGTCATCGAAATGCTCCGACACAGTAATGACCTGCACCTGCACCGGCGCTAACCAGGTAGGGAATGCACCGGCAAAATGTTCGATCAGAAAGGCCACCATGCGCTCATGGGTTGAAAACGGTGCACGGTGAATGCAGTAGGGCATGTGGGGTTCGCCATCCGGACCCACATACTGAAGATTGAGTTGAGCCGGGACGTGAAAGTCGAGCTGCACTGTAGATACCGATTCTTCGCGGCCTGTCACAGTCGGAAACTGGATGTCGATCTTGGGGCCATAGAAGGCCGCTTCACCGGGCGCATCAATGTATTCGATGGCCATCTCTTCGAGCACTTCCTGCAGGATCGCCTCTGATGAGGCCCACGCCTGTGGATTGTCGACATATTTTTCGCTGCCTTTTTCGTCATCCGGATCCCAGCGCGAAAGGCGCACACTGTAGTCCGTGAGACCCAGTATGGAGTAGGCCTTCCGGTACATGGCCATGACCGATTTGAACTCGTCTTTGATCTGCTCGGGCGTGCAATAAATGTGTGCATCGTTCATGCACATGCCGCGCACGCGTAAGAGACCACTCACCCCACCGGAGTCTTCCCAGCGATACACCTGTCCATACTCTGCGAGCCGCAGCGGCAGGTCGCGGTAACTGCGCGGCATTGCGTCGAATATCTTGTGATGATGCGGGCAGTTCATGGGCCGCAGCACATAAGACTCCTTGACCTGTGTTTCGCCGTCGATGTTGTCGGTGACCACCATCGCCGGATACATGTCATCCGCGTAGTAAGGCAGGTGCCCGGTCTTGAAATAGAGTTCCTGTTTGGCCAGGTGCGGTGTTGCCACACGCTGATAACCTGCGTCGAACTCAAGCTCTTTGGCCAGATTTTCAAGTTCATCGCGGATCACTGTTCCGTTCGGAAGCCACAGCGGAAGTCCCTTACCGATCTCGTTGTCGATCACAAAGATGCCGAGTTCGCGACCCAGCTTCTTGTGATCGCGGGCTTGAGCGTCCTCCCAGCGCGCAACATGCTCATCGAGCGCGTCCTTGCTGCTGAACGCCCACGCGTAAATGCGCGTCATCATCACGTTGTCGGAATTCCCGCGCCAGTAAGCACCGGCAACACTTCTCAGCTTGAAGGCGTCACGCGGGATCTGGCGCGTGTTCTCAACATGCGGACCTTCGCACATGTCTACAAACGGGCCGTTGCGGTAAAATGACAGGCTCTTGAGACCCTGCTTCGCAACCAGCTCTTCCCCATATTCCTTTTTGTAAGGCTCACCCATTTCCGCAATGCGCGCCAGGGCATCCGCAACAGGCAGGTCTTCGTGGTCAAACCGTTGACCCTTTTTGAGGATCTTCTTCATCCTGCGCTCGAGCTCAGGGAAGTCCTCTTCGGTCAGAGACTGCGACAGAATGAAGTCATAATAAAACCCATCGCGTACCGGCGGCCCAAAGCCGAGTGTTGATCCGGGACGCACTTCGAGCACCGCCTGTGCCAGAACGTGGGCGAGACTGTGGCGAATCCTGTACAGCTCATCTGCCGCCGTCACATCGCTGGGTTCGATCTCGGCCATGTCAACTCTCCAGTGCAAATATCAGTTAAAACATCAGCTTCCCAAAACGAGAAAACCCCGGGGGCCACTGGCCGCTCGGGGTTTTTGCTGCCGAAGCGACCTTAGATGGCCGCCTCTCTACGCACACAGCGTCAGGCAGCCCACCACGGATTAGTGTCGGTAGTCTGACCGGTGGTCTGCAGGCTCACCTGCTGATGTGCGCTCTTTATGTTCATCGCCGCCGTATGATAGTGGTCGATACGGCGATTGCAACTGCCGTCCTTTAAAACCTGGCCCGGCGTCCCACATCGGTTGAATATCACCCGCATGCCCCCATATCGGTCAGAACGCGCACGCTACGGATTAAAGACCATGGACATTGAGCACGACGGCGAAGTAGTCGTCGAAGAACCCCACCGGGGCAAGCAGATCATCCTGCCCGCGGATGCTCTGCCCAGCACAATTCATGTTATTCCACAGGAACAGCGACCGTTTTTTCCCGGCCAGGCGATGCCGCTCCTGATGAGCGCTGAGGTCTGGAGCGAGACCCTCCAGTCCATCCGTGATCGCAAAACCGATCTGGTCGGAATCATCGCAACGGTCAATCCTCTCACTGAGTTGCCTTCGTCCAGCGATCTCTACGACGTGGGTACCGTGTGCCGGATCCATCGTGTGCATAAAGACTCAGGTCAGCTGCAGCTCCTGGTGGAAGGTCTGCAACGTTTCAGAGTCAGGCGCTGGCTTAGTGACAAAACACCGCTTCTCGCCAGTGTGCAGTACCTGCCAACTACCAGTGATCCGCAAAGTGCCGATCAGAAGGCCTATGCCGTCGCGATCATCAATACCATCAAGGAACTGATTCCCTTAAACCCGTTGTTTGGTGAAGAACTGAAGCTGTTTCTGGCCCGTTCCAACCCCAATGAACCCTCCGTGCTTGCAGATTTTGCCGCCGCTCTCACAAGCGCTGCCAAAGCCGATCTGCAACAGGTTCTTGAGACGATACCGCTTCAGCAGCGCATGGAAAAAGTCATTCGCTTACTGCATAGCGAAGTCCAGATTGCCCGTGCGCAGATGGAGATCCGCCAGCACGTTGAGGCCGAAATCGAGGGCCATCAGCGTGAGGCTGTTTTACGTCAGCAACTGAAATACATTCAGAGCGAACTGGGCATTACGAAGGACGACAAGACTGTGGAGCTCGACGAATTCCGCGAGCGTCTGCAAAGCCTGGAAGTCCCACCCGTTGCAGCGAAAAAAATCGACGAAGAACTGCGCAAACTTTCGACCCTGGAACCCGGTTCACCCGAGTACGGTGTCACCCGCAATTACCTCGACTGGTTGACCAGTCTGCCGTGGGGGATAACCAGCCGCGACAACGACGATCTGAAAGTCGCCTCCAGAATCCTCGAGCAACACCACGAAGGTCTGCAGGACGTCAAAGAGCGTATCCGAGAATTTCTGGCCGTCGGCATCATGAAAGGCGATGTGGCAGGTTCGATCATCTGTTTTGTCGGGCCACCAGGGGTTGGCAAGACTTCGCTTGGTCGATCCATCGCCGAAGCCCTGGGCCGCAAATTCTATCGTTTTTCGCTGGGTGGTATGCGCGATGAGGCGGAAATCAAAGGCCACCGCCGCACCTACATTGGCGCGATGCCCGGCAAGCTCATCCAGGCATTGAAAGACACCGGCGTGCAGAACCCCGTGATCATGCTCGACGAAGTAGACAAGATCGGTGCGTCCTATCAGGGCGACCCTGCTTCTGCTCTGCTTGAGGTTCTGGACCCGGAACAGAACAGCAGTTTCCATGATCACTATCTGGATGTGGATTTCGACCTGTCCAAGATCCTGTTCATCGCGACCGCTAACACACTCGACACCATCCCGGCGCCGTTGCTCGATCGCATGGAGATAATCCACCTGTCGGGTTACCTGGATGTAGAAAAGCTCGCCATCGCGCGCAAGCATCTTCTGCCGCCGCAGCTCAAGCGTGCCGGGTTGAGAACCCGCGGTGATGTTCGAATTGCTTCAGCGGCATTAAAAAAAATCATCGAAGGCTATTCGCGCGAGGCCGGTGTCCGCCGCCTGGATAAAACTCTTGCCACTGTCATCCGCAAAACTGTGGTGAAACTGCTCGACGGCGCAAAACGGCCGATCGTTGTCGGTGCGGCAGATGTCGAAACCTTCCTGGGTCAACGACCGTTCGATATCGAACCTCTTCAAAGCGGCGTTGGTGTA